>JAKDLC010000277.1 GCA_030453055.1 Nitrosospira sp. | reverse complement strand
CCATACGAAACAAAAGACCAGCAAGGGCGCGCGTCAATTTATGAAACATCCGGGTAAGATATCAATTCATTGAAATCGTTGGCTTTCCAGACATTTACATCGTGCAAGTCTGAATGCCCTGGGCCAAGAAAACCATTCCTGGCTAGAAAATTCACCACCTTTTCTGAGTCTCCTAAGCTGCGTCCCTCTCCACGTTGATGTGGTTTTGTGCCTACCGTCTGAATCAAATCTCCAAAGGAGTAAATGTTATAGAGGATTCCGACGTTCCGAAGGTCAGGCGTGTAATCCGTACGGATGGGCGAACCCAGTAGGATGAGGCGTTCAATTTTGACACCGTGGCGTGTGGCTAGCATGCTGACGTTACCGCCATGACTGTGAGCGACGATAGTCAGATGATCGGCCGGATGGTCACGTATCCATGCAGCAAGATCTAATGCGGCGCTTCGACGGCGAGAATCATAATTTTCGGCAGACCACTGGAAGAAGTCTGTCCCTTTATAGACACTCCCATCGCCAACGGGCAGACTGGCAGCGGTCAGGGTGTCCAGATACTCTGTAAATGGTGATGGCCATCGCCACCAAGTCTGTTCCAGAGCATACGTGCCATGGACCACAATGACCATTTTTTCGACCTTGTCGTGAATCACATTGTGTTTCTTTCGAAAGCAGGATTCATTTCAGCGTAGCCTTGCTCCATCGACCTCTCTAACCACTTGTTATATATGGGTTCTAATAGCCGTTTAGTCTCTTCATCCTGGGTGTGTTGTTGGCGGAGCTCTATCTGAAGGTAAAAAAACTTTATTGTCCATCGGGGGTCACAGTACGCGAGAAACTGAGCAGTCGTTCTTATGCTGAGCACATCTTCACTGTGGATCGATTTCTCAAGGATTTCCGCTATGGCTACCCAATTTACCTCCACGAAGTTATCCATCAGGTAGAGACTCGCGGTTCTGATGTCTTCATTTGAGTGCCCGACTGCGCGGCTGAGCTGTTCCATATCGACGAGTCCTGGATCGAACGCCTCGCCCTCAAAAGGGCGGAGAAGCAGTTTTAGGAATTCGTAGTCATCTTGGCTCATAGCTTATTCTCCAATATGATGAATATCATTCTGCCGTTGATTCTTTACCCCAAGTTATCATTCTATTCCAAGTCCTATCGGCTAGCCAGGATATTTCAAAATTGATGCGCGCCCTTGCTGGTCTTTTGTTTCATATGGGAATTTTGCTCAGTCGGGCGTAACTCTCGCCAGCAATCGGCACGATGCAGACATGGTGTAACAGGCGATCAAGTAGTGCGGCGGTCAGCGTGGCACCTGCGCAAAAGTGGCATCCCATTGGCCAAACGGCAAGTTGCTGGTAACAATCAAACCGCCCTTCTACCGTATGACATGCCATGCGGTGTTTGCGGAAACACATAAATCCGCGTTGCACCTTAGCGGGTGCGTTTACGGGGGGAGAGACATATTGGTGAATGGTATTTCAAACTTAAGCGCGACACGCTTGATCTGCCACGGCATATCCACCGCGCCCGCATCACGCAGCGCTTTCGAATTGATGTTGTCCCAGACCAGGTAGAGCGACCCCAGTTGTACTATTTCGTCATTCTTTAGTCTGTTGGTAAGCGTGAACGGTGCGCCATCCTCATATGCGAAGGCGAGATAGGCATCATGGGCAAGGAACTTGGCTACGGGAACACTGGGCTGATATCCGTCGGCGGAAGTGAATACGATCTCCCGCGCCTTTTCCCAATCTTTGCCAAACACCTTGTCAAAAATGGGCCGAGCCGGAAACGCCCGATAGGTACGTTCTTTGTTTTCATGTATTTCGAAAACTTTTAGCGAGACCGCTGGCGCGATAGCGCCAAGGTCGCTCAGGGATAACGCCTTGACGGTTTGGCCCCCGCCATCAAATTCTATGCTGGCATCATTTTGCGCGGATACCGGTGCGAACGGGAAAGCGCCGGCTAAAAAACCGCAGAGCATGAGGAGATACCGGAAAACGTTTGGAACTGGCAATGTCATGACTGATTCAGAAAGGAAAGCTGTCAGACATACGGTGCAATGTACTTTGCTTATTGCACCCTATGCTTTGCTGATAACGTGTTCTCCTATCAGCAGCAAATAGTCAAGTAGGTCGGATTAGCGCAGCGTAATCCGACATGATTCATACGGTGCAATGCGCTTTGCTTATCGCACCCTACGCTTTGCTGAGCGTATTGTCGATGAGGGATACTGCATCTGACCGAGCAATGGCTCAAAGCCCCGATCATTGGTGAAGATGACCATTGTCGCGCTTCTCCGCTATTGATAGCGGCGATCGCGGAAACTATTGTTACCCTCTTTATTACCCCTATTCAGAGGTAATTACCTCTTCTTTATCCATGATGCGCCCGGGCCTCGCCCCTGACACTCGACAGTATCGGCCGCCTGCTGCTCGCGTAACACTCGCCGTACCATGTCGCGGCTGACACCCGAACAGGTCTGTTCCAGTTGACTGATGGTGAATTTCCCCAATTCTTTAGCCAACCGGTCAATTCCAGCCAGCACTTGATCCCGTTTTGTGCCGCGTGGCGCCTTTATTTCGCCGACGCGCTCAGCGAATTCGCGATAGGCGATTTTCAAAATCGACAACACGTAGTTGATGTACGGCCACGGGTCGTGACTGCCCTCGTGCCAGCCTTGGGAACTCTGCTCCAGCGTTTCGTAGTATCGGTCCTTATTCTGTTCGATCAGGCGCTCCAGGCTGATGTAGCGCCCGACTTCATAACCGAGCAGATAGCTTTGCAGCAGCCACAGCAGGCGCGATACCCGGCCGTTTCCATCGCGAAACGGATGAATGCAGAGGAAATCCAGATTGAACGCCGCCAGAGCAATGAGCGGAGGCATCCAGCGCTCGTCGAGGCAGCGCCGCCAATCCGTCATCAGTGAGGTCATTGCGGTGGAGGTTTGCTGCGCCGGTACAGGCCGAAAGCGAATTCGCTCTCCTCCATCCGGGTAACGCTCGATGATGTCGCCGTCCTTGTCCTTGTATTTTCCCGCATCCCAGATTTCGCCGCGTGCCATGGCGTGCAGTCGCCGGATGGTCTCCTCGGAGACGGGAATGACGCCGGCATCCTGGTGTATCCAGGTGATGGCGTCACGATAGCCGCGCACTTCTTCCTCGTTCCGATCGCGAAACAGGGGGCGCGGCGAAATGAGCACGTCGCGCACACGGGAAGGCTCCACCGAAACCCCCTCGATCCGGTTGGACGAAACAGCGCTTTCGATCGACGCATGCTCGCGCAAGGCTTTGAGTCGCTGCGGCGACTGGCGGGTATAAAGCTCCTGTTTGCCGCGATATTCGCCGAGATCGGAGAGGTACCAGGCGGTAGCGGGGTGAATAACGCGCTGGCCAGTGGCGAATAGGCGCAGCGTGCTGGTCATGTTCAGACTCACCGGCAGCGGCCCTCAGATCGGTTCGGCTTATCCATTCAGAAGATCATATGTAAAGTCACTGCTGTCCGGTTAAAACGAGAATAGATTCAGTTGGTTGCATGGCACTCCAG
>JAKDLC010000276.1 GCA_030453055.1 Nitrosospira sp. | reverse complement strand
TTCCAACTGGCGCGGGCCGGTATGGATGCCAACCAATTATTTGCTGGTCCAGGCTATCGAAAAAATGCATCGCTACCTGGGCGATGCCTTCACTTTTCCGGCACCCTGTCTGAACGGCTATGAAATCAATCTCAAATACGCCGCCACGTTACTGGCCGAGCGGCTCGCGGACATTTTTCGTCGTGACGAATCCGACCTGATCCCGGCCTTTCCCATGGACAGTCCGCATCAGACCGACCCGCATTGGCGCGACCTGCTTCTATTCCACGAATATTTCCACGGTGAAACCGGCCAGGGCCTGGGAGCCGCCCATCAAACCGGCTGGAGCGGACTGGCGGCGAACCTGGTGATGCGCCGCTACCATCAGAATATTCCGGAATTCTGGAGGCAGCAGGCGGCTATTAACCCACCGGAATCATAAGACTTCGGCCACACAGCCCTAACCACGTTTGCGTCCATGGGATTCTCCAAGTCGGCTATTACGATCGAAAACATAATCTTTCCATATCGATCGTAGACCGCAAGCGATCTTCGTCAATTCGTTCGAACGGAGCTGCGGCACACTGTCAGGTGAGCTTTCACGGCTTGAGAACTGTCAGAAACGTATGTATACTTCTTCCACTCATGGAGCTATCATCATGCAGACCCTTGCCAATCAGGTACTTGCGCACGCCGCCGGACTGCCGGAAGGTAAGCCTTTGATCGCCAAAGAACTGTTGCACTTGGGCCGTCGCGCAGCCGTAGACCAAGTACTGTCCCGTCTGGTGCAGCGTGGCACCCTGCTGCGCGCCGGCCGCGGCATTTACGTCCAGCCTGTCGAAAGCCGCTTTGGCACTCGAGCGCCTTCGGCCGCCAAGATGATCGAGGGCCTGGCGAATCAACGTGGAGAAACCATCGCATCTCACGGCGCTGCGGCCGCCAACGCGCTAGGTCTAACCACGCAGGTGCCAATGCGTGCTGTCTATCTTACGTCTGGCCCCAGTCGTCGCCTGAAGCTAGGCGCACAGATGATCGAACTGCGGCACGCACCGATTTGGCAGTTGATCTTTCCTGGGCGGGCCGCCGGTGAGGTGGTACGTGCACTGGCTTGGTTGGGTCCGGAAAAAGCCGGGGAAGCACTGCGGAAGTTGCGCACCAAACTACCTCCGTCCGAGTTGCAAGAAGTCGTTGCGGCGCGCGGGCGCTTGCCGACTTGGATGGCCCGAGAAGTCAGCGCATTGGTGAACAATGGCTGAGTTCTTCCAACTCTCCTCGGCAGAACGCCTGGCCGCGCTCGAACAGGCGGCCAATACGTCGGGCCGCCCTCCCCATCTTGGGTGGTGTGGTCGCTCCAGCAACTCTTCGACGGGCCTCATGCTTCGCATCTCGTATTCAAAGGTGGAACATCGTTGTCGAAGGCGTACGGAGTCATTCATCGCTTCTCCGAAGATGTGGATTTGACTTACGACATTCGCGCCATCGCCAGCGATCTGGTCGGCGACTCATCGACGCCACTACCGTCGAGCAAAAGCCAGGGGAAGAAGTGGAGCAAAGAGATACGGTACCGTCTCGCACACTGGGTAGCGACTGAAATCGTTCCCCAGCTCACACGGTGCATCAACCAGAAAGGCTTATCCGCCACCGTGCGTGCCGAAGACGGCAAAGTGTTTGTCGACTACTCATCGCTGACCAAGGGCACGGGCTATGTCGCGTCGACGGTGATATTGGAATTCGGCGCACGATCAACCGGAGAGCCTAGCGAGCCACGCGCTATCCATTGCGACGCAGCTACCCACTTGCAAGGAGTAGTGTTCCCTACCGCTACGCCGAAGGTGATGCGTGCCGAACGCACCTTCTGGGAGAAGACCACGGCGATCCATGTCTTTTGCGCACAAGGGGCGTTTCGTGGCGGTGATCGCTTCGCACGTCACTGGCACGATGTGACCCGACTCGATATTGCGGGCTTTGGCGATGCGGCGATTGCAGACAAGGCGCTCGCGAAAGCGGTTGCAGACCACAAAAGCATCTTCTTTGCCGAGAAAGCCGCAAGCGGCGAAATCATCGACTATCACGCCGCCGTCGCTGGCGGCCTTCAACTCGTACCCGCCGCCGATGCGCTGAGCGCATTGGTCATCGACTACCAACATATGGTCGAGGACCGCTTGTTTCTCGATGACGTAGAGCCTTTTGAAACCTTGCTTGATCGCTGCCATAAAATTCAACTGAAGGCGAATTCGGCAAGCGTCCAAGGATCCACACCGAAGAAATAGAACGGGCTCCGCCTCACCCTCGTTGCCGCAAGCTGGCGCGAGTTGGCATCACCCGTGCTACTGTTCCTGTATACAAAAAAATGGGACGAAAAAAACGAAAAAAATAAAACTTATATGGCTAAATATGGCTAATATTTTTTAAGCTATTAACTTTTTTTCGCCAGGCGAAGCATTGGAAAACCTGACCCGTCATACCCCCATGATGCAGCAATACCTGCGCATCAAGGCGCAGCATCCTGACATGCTGATGTTTTATCGCATGGGGGATTTCTATGAGCTATTCTTTGACGATGCGGAAAAAGCGGCGAAGCTGCTCGACATTACGCTGACGCGGCGCGGCGCGTCGGCGGGAGAGCCGATCAAGATGGCAGGCGTGCCTTATCATTCCGCCGAACAATATCTGGCAAAACTTGTCAGGCTCGGCGAATCGGTGGCGATCTGCGAACAGATCGGCGACCCCGCCGCCGCCAAGGGTCCCGTGGAGCGCCGGGTCACGCGCATTATCACGCCCGGTACGCTGACCGATGCGGCGTTGCTGGAAGAAAAGCGCGACTGCATGTTGCTTGCCCTGTGCCTGCATGAATCGACGCTGGGACTGGCATGGCTCAATCTGGCGGCGGGGCAATTCTGCGTGATGGAAACTTCACCCGATAATCTGGCGGCCGAGCTCGAACGCCTGAAGCCCGCGGAAATCCTTTTGCCGGAATCATTCGATAGGCTCGCTGAGGTCAATGGGTTGGGTATGCTTCAAAAACTATCCCTCAAACGCCTGCCCATGTGGCAGTTCGACGTCGATACCGCGGTGGGCAGTCTCTCCCGGCAATTTGAAACCCGCGATCTTTCCGGTTTCGGCTGCGACGGTCTCCAGCCGGCGCTGGGCGCTGCGGGCGCGCTGCTGGAATACGCCCGCCTCACGCAGGGCACGGGCATCGTCCATATTAAAGCGCTGCGGGTGGAGCGGGACAGCGCTTACGTGCGCATGGACGCCGCTACCCGCCGCAATCTGGAAATTTCCGAAACCATACTTGGCGGCGCATCGCCCACGCTGCTATCCCTGCTCGACACATGTTCGACCAACATGGGCAGCCGCCTGCTGCGGCACTGGTTGCATCATCCGCTGCGTGACCGCGCGGTGATTCAGAGCCGGCTTGATGGCGTATCCTTTTTGATCGGGGAAGCCGGATCGGGGCCGCACCTTCCGGTGCGCGAGTGTCTCAGGCGCGTGGCTGACATCGAGCGCATTACCGCCCGTATCGCGCTGGCATCCGCTCGCCCAAGGGATTTATCGGGATTGC
>JAKDLC010000275.1 GCA_030453055.1 Nitrosospira sp. | reverse complement strand
GAGAGTCAAATAATACGAAATATTGTTATTAATCATAACACTGATCTATTAAATGAGCGGTCAACTACCGGATTTAGGATGATGGGGCTGCCGATGCTGCGCTGCGGCTACACCTGCACGCTCCGTGCCTGAGCGCGTTCGGCGGCCTCGATGGCGTTGCACAGCAACATGGTGATGGTCATCGGCCCCACTCCGCCCGGCACAGGCGTGATGTAGCCCGCTTTCTCCTTGACCGGCTCGAAATCCACATCACCGGCAAGTTTACCGTCAGGCAGGCGATTGATGCCAACATCTATCACCGTTGCCCCCGGCTTCACCATACCGGCGGTAATCATATGCGGTTTCCCGATAGCCACCACCAGGATATCGGCGCGTCTCGTGTGTTCCGCCAATTCACGCGTCTTCGATGTGCAGATGGTGACGGTTGCCCCCTTTTGCAATAGCATCAGCGCCATTGGCTTGCCTACGATGTTGCTCCGCCCCACCACGACGGCGTGCTGGCCTTCGACCGGAATACCGCATTTTTCCAGCATTTTCATCACGCCGTAGGGCGTGCATGGCGGAAAAACGGTATTGCCGGCGACCAGTGCGCCGACATTATAGAGATGGAACCCGTCCGCATCTTTTTCCACTGCGATGGCTCCGGTTACCTTGTTGCTTTCAAGATGCCGCGGCAGCGGCAACTGCACCAGTATGCCGTGGATTTCGGGGTTATCGTTCAGCTCCTGAATGCGCTGTATCACCTCGTCCTGGCCCGCGCTTTCCGGAAACGCATGTATTTCCGAATAAATTCCTATTTCTCTGCTCGCCGTGGCCTTGTTCCGCACGTATATGCTTGAAGCGGGATTGTCGCCGACGATGACCACCGCCAATCCCGGTTGCATGCCTTTTTCCGCCAAACGCGCGGCACGGACCTTCCATTCCGCCCGCACTTCTCCGGCTAACGCATTGCCATCCATGATTTTGGCACTCATTATCGGCTCAAGCGCTCTCCGCGATCACGGCGGGGGCGAAGCTGGCGAATTTGATTTTTTGAGCTTCATCCGATAAATCAATAATCCGATCAGAAATGTCGGAACGACAACCAGCGCAGCCGCCACGAGGCCCGCCGCCAGCACGTCGATTCCTTCGGTTTTTGGAAGAAAGATCGTAACCGCCCAAATCGTCAGGAAGGCCGCCACCCCGCCTCCGATAAACATGATCTTTTTACCCCGTTCGTAAAGGCGCCACAGGGCGCCGGAAACCCTGATCTCATTTCGATACTCATCAAAGACTGCAGCCAGACTATTGTCATTCGGCGCAGCCTCATAACCGCCGGTTACGGCAAGTGCGTCGCCGTTGCCTTCCACTCGCGACATATCGCTCAGAAATACGATGCGCTGTTGAGCCTGCTTTTTGCTCATGCCATCGCTGATGAGCATGGATTGAAGCGCGGCAAAGGCATGATCGCGAGCATTTGCCAAGCCCAGGGTCTCTCCATGACGCCACATGACGCCGATCAGATAGAGCTGAATGGTCATTTGCCTGAACTGAGGCGCAAAATCATACCCCTTGTCCTTGATGAGCGGGAGCTGATACGCCAATACATCCCGCGCATGCTGCACGCAACTGTCTATCGCAGCCGTTCCCGCACCGGTTTTCGTATCATCCATTGTGGTCACCATGGTAGTAATCATAGGCCATGCCCGGACCCGATTTTGAATTGGAAGGAGCTATTATATACTGGAGCAAGATTTGTTGAAGGAGGATGAACCCTGGGTACAACTGTCCAGGAGACGGAGGGAAGCCTGAATCTGTTCAGGGCATCCTTAGTGCCCTACGCCTACTTCCCCTTTACCCTGTCATTCCCGCGAAAGCGGGAATCCATTGGTTTCCCTAACGATGAGTTGGCTGCTAAAAACGATCTTCTACTGTCATTCCCGCGAAAGCGGGAATCCATGGGTTTCCGGTTGCCCGAATTCACCCCACCGCAGGATGACGGCCTGTTCCAGTCAGCGTCTGGATTCCCGCTTTCGCGGGAATGACGAAGCTTTTGTAGATGGGATACGGACTGAAGCGACGTGGCAGACGAAGACGGCCAACTTTCGCGGGAATGACGAAGCTTTTGTAGGTGGGATGGGATGAGTGAGTGCGAGACTGGCGCCGGAAGATGAGCGTGCGGATAGAGGGACCCACGTTCAATTCCCCAAGTCATGCGGCAGGTATCCAATCACCCGCCGGTAGGAGCCTTATTTTGCTCGGACGATCAATGGGATATCAGAAACTAATCGCCAATGCCGTCGTCACCGACGTAACATCATCCGTCATGATGTTATCCCTGTTGATGAAAATATCGTCTTTGCTGATCAATGTTCTTCCTTCAATTCTCCACAAGACATTTTTCATGATGCGGTAATCGAAATTGGTTGAAAAGCCCCATGTTTTGAAACCATTGGGCGTGCCTGAGGCAATGATTACCCCATTTTCGTCGTTGTAATATTCCGCCCTTGCCGCAATGGCGGTTCTCGCTGTAGGCGTATATCGTAAAATACCGGTTGGATTGAACCACATATTGTATTCTGAAGAACCCTTGTGCTTTTGTTCGAAACCGATATCAAACCCAAGCGTTGCGCCGACCTTGTCGTGCAATTTGACAATGCCGTAGAAGTTATGAAAGTAACGCATCTGCCTGATGCTATCGGGTTTGTCGTTGCCGACGAATGTGCTGCTGTTCAAGGTTATTCTTGAGGAAGGCTTGTAAGTAACTTGCGTACCGAACGAAGGCGTGCTGTTGCCGTCCACACGTTGAATGCGTTGCCAACCGTTCAGCGCCAATGCGCTCAGGAACCACTTTTCATTCTCCGTTGTATAACTGACTTTAACGCCGGTTTCAAAATAGGGCGTATTCTCCGCCACGATGCTTCTGGTTAAAGTCCAGTTATCTTTACCTATCGCACTTTCAAAACCGATGTGCGAGGGGAAGAGGCCCGCGTCCAGCCACAGGTTATGTCTTTTTGAAAGTTTTACGCCCACATTGCCCTCAAAAAGGTTTTTCAATACGCCAGGCTCGGCTGCATAATTGGCGTTCATGTAGGTGCCCACCGCGATCGCAAAATTAGCCCTGACTCTATCGGCGTCGTACCCTGCTTTTATAAAAGCCAGGTTCACGTTAACTTCGTTATTTCTGTTGTGGTTGAAAATAAACGACGGCTTTGTGTTGCTGAGCGGGTTATTGAAGTCGTAGGTATAGTAAGGTTCGACATAAGCACTAACGGTTAACGGAGAAAGGGCATTTTTTATGATCTTGGCGCTATCCTGCGCAAAAACGCCCGCACTTGTCAGCAGACAAGCGGTCAATACGATTCTTTTCATTTTTATCTTCCATGCCCCCGGCAAGCTTGGCCGGGAAGCGTCTATCAGTTATAAGTAACTGAATATAGAAGAAAAAATATAAAAGTATCGTAAATAATCAAGCGGTTGTCGTAAAAAATCCGTAAAATTCGGGCGCGGACTTATGCACCACATCGGGAAAGGGAGATTTGTTGTCCGCGCGGGCAGGGGTTTCGCCGTATGGTGTGCTCCG
>JAKDLC010000274.1 GCA_030453055.1 Nitrosospira sp. | reverse complement strand
CAACGGCGGCGCCAGCCTTTTCAGCCGCAAAGCCGGACGCGGCCGCCGAACTATTCCAGTCACCCGCCGGACCTCGCGTCATCGAGACGGAATCGAACAAAATAGAGCAAATGTTCGAGAGCGGTAGTTTCTGGATGATTTTGACCGGTTTCTTTGGCATCGGCCTGCTGCTCTCATTCACGCCGTGCGTATTTCCAATGTTACCCATTCTCTCCGGCATCATTGCCAATCGGGGAGAACGCATAACCAAGGTTCATGGATTTGCGCTATCGTCAGCCTATGTCATGGGCATGGCGATCACGTACGCTGCGGCGGGGGTGGCCGCCGGACTTTCCGGCGCAATGCTGTCCGCGGTTCTGCAAAACGCCTGGGTGCTGGGTACGTTTGCGCTGATCTTCATAACACTGGCGTTTTCCATGTTCGGCTTCTACGAGTTGCAGTTGCCGGGCTTCCTTCAGAGCAAGTTTTCCGAGGAAGCGGGGCGGTTAAAAGGCGGACATCTGAGCGGCGTATTTGGTATGGGAGCGCTGTCCGCTTTAATCGTCGGACCCTGTGTGGCCGCACCGCTGGCGGGAGCCCTGCTTTATATCAGTCAGACCCGGGATGTGGTGCTGGGCGGTGCGGCATTGTTCGTCATGGCCCTGGGCATGGGTGTGCCGCTATTGCTGCTGGGTGCTTCCGCCGGCGCGCTTCTGCCCAAAGCAGGCCCCTGGATGGAGTCGGTCAAACAGTTTTTTGGCGTTTTGCTGCTGGGGGTCGCGATATGGCTGATATCGCCGGTGATTCCAGCCGTAGCGCACATGCTGCTGTGGGCGGCTCTATTGATCGTATCAGCCATCTATTTGCACGCCATCGATCCACTGCGGCCCGATGCCTCGGGTTTGCGTAAATTCATGAAGGGGCTGGGCGTGATCGCATTGCTGATAGGCGTCGCTCTGCTGGCAGGCGTTTTATCCGGCAGCCGTGACATTCTGCAACCGCTCTCAAGAATGAATATTTCCGGCAGTGACGCGGAGGGAATGAAGAGCGCAGACCAGACCAGGCATTTACCATTCCAGCGGGTAAAATCGATAGCCGAACTTGAACAGCATATCGCGCAGTCGCGCAACAAATACGTGATGTTGGATTTTTACGCTGACTGGTGCATTTCCTGCAAGGAAATGGAACGCTTCACCTTTACCGATCCGAAGGTGCAGTCCCGGTTGAAGGACGTGGTGTTGCTGCAGGTCGACGTCACCGCCGGAACGCCAGACGATGCGGCGTTACTTAAACGCTTCAAGTTGTTTGGCCCGCCCGGCATCCTGTTCCTCGACCGTCAGGGACAGGAAGTTCCGCGCGTCAGGCTTATCGGGTATCAAGATAAAGACAGTTTCCTCGAGATACTCAACGCGGTGTTGATTTAGGCCGTTTCCGGATAACGCATTACAATAGCGTATTGACTCGCCTCAGGGAAATTTCAAGCAAGATGAGGTCTGCAAGAATTCGTGCTGTTGCCGTTCCGGTATGAAGACGGCGCTTGAAAATGGGGCTTTTTCAGGGCATTAAATGACAAAAATACAACAGATATCGTTGTATGCGGGTGTTGCAATATTTGCAGTGACTGCCGGTTTATTGCTGCATGGGCAGCTAACGCGCAGCAATCCGCAGGCTGGAGCGTTCGTTGATGCCGCAAACAAGGGAGCGGAGACGATTCTGGCGGCCAACCTGCCGGATCCGCAAGGCACGAACCAGTCCATTTCACAATGGCGCGGTAAGGTAATGGTGGTTAATTTCTGGGCGACCTGGTGCGGGCCGTGCCGCGAGGAAATTCCCGAGTTCATTGAACTTCAGAAGCGATTCAGCGACCAGGGAGTGGTTTTCGTCGGCATTGCGGTGGATCAGAAGGAAAAGGTGGCCGCTTTCAGCAAGGAGATCGGTATCAACTATCCGGTATTGGTAGGGGGGATGAACGCCATGGCATTGGCCGGCGCGGCGGGAAATCTTCAGGGGGCGTTGCCTTTTACTGTGGTTATCGACCGCGACGGAAAGATTGCCGGCACAAAATTGGGCCGCCTCAGTCAGAGCAAGCTCGAATCCATGTTAAAACCGCTGTTGTAGGGGCAGTCTCGTTTTCAAGCGTCAATGCTGCAACGCTATCGGGTTTTATAGCCGCGTGCTTTCGTGACCTTCCACGCATATTCCTGAGTGGTATCGGACAGAATCGGCATCGAGAGCGCACTTTTGCTGAAAGGCTGTACCGTCAAATCGATATTATATTCCCTGCCTTCCGCTGATGCTTCGGCAGGTTTATTTTTTCCTGCAGGCGTGACAAGAACGGAAATTTGCGTGATTGTATAATCATTGTTGCCGTTGTAAATGCTCCCGCTGAAGATCCCGTAACCAAAACCGGCATGGATGATAAGCTTGCCGAATGCATCAGGCGGCAGATCCGCATTCTGAAATTCCGTCTCCCCTAATTTCGCGCGGCAGGTACGCGTGGCGTCCTCAGCGGCCTTACGGCTTGTTATTGCCTTCATGGATTCGGCAACACAGCTATCGTAATCGGCTGAATCAAGCAAACTTCTGGCGGATAGTTCCGGTGTTACCAGAAGTGGCAACGGAAGAATCATCATGAAGGTTTGCATTGCTCGTTTTTTCATTTGCATTTTTTGCCAAGGATGGGGAGGGCCAAGATTCTGATGCTATTCCATCACTGCCGGTAACTGTGCGGCAAGCAGATTCTTTTGTTTGGTCGCCATACCCAGAAGCGCATAGCCGAGCAGTCTGCCTTCGGTGTCTTGAAACAATGCCCTGACGCCCTCTTTACTTTCTTCGACCTGCCACTCGCCTTGTCTGTCAGGGTCTGGCGGGGATACCACGGTGGGACAGGCCGGCGTTTTGACCAGCACCGGCATGGCGGGATACTTTACCGAAGTAGGGGTGTGGGCAAGCGTCGCCGCAAGACCGCGCGCGGCATGCATGATAGGCATGACGAACGGCAGCACCCTGCCTTCCACCTCGGCACAGTCGCCGAGCGCATAAATATCCGGGTAGCGGGTTTGTAATGAGCGGCTTACGGCGATGCCGCGGTTAACCGCAATACCGGCCGCTTCCGCCAAGGCGGTGCGCGGCCGCAATCCGATGGCGGAGAGTACCACATCCGTCTGTATGATTTCCCCATTGGCGAGCGTCAGGCGCAAGCTTTCGTAAATTCGCTCAACGCATTGAGTCGTCGCACCCAGGTGGAAAATCACGCCAATTGCCTCCAGTCTGCGCCGCAGGAAGGCGCCGGCGGCCTGTGGCAGAAGCCGCCCCAGCGGCTGTGCGCTGATATCGATCACACGTACCCGATAACCGGCCACAGCCAGATCGTTGGCGAATTCGCAGCCGATCAGTCCGGCGCCGAGGATAGTCACGTCCTTCTTTCCGAGCAGTGCGGTACATAGCTGGTGATAGTCGTCCAGGTCATTTACCGATAGAATCGCTTCTGCCCCGTCGCCTTCCAGCGGCAGCCGCACTGGATCGGCGCCCAAGGCCAGAATGAGTTGGCTGTAGGACAGCTTCTCTCCGGCCTGCAAGGTCATGGTTTTACC
>JAKDLC010000273.1 GCA_030453055.1 Nitrosospira sp. | reverse complement strand
GTGCAATCTCAGGCTGCCATCCGCCTTGATGACTACCTCCAGCGGCGCAACCGGGGGCGTGAGGGATTTGCCGATCTGCGGCAATTCAATTTCACCCGGGCTGATGAGCGGCGCCGTAATCATGAAAATCACCAGCAGCACCAGCATGACGTCGATATACGGCACGACGTTTATCTCGTTCATCAGGCGACGTTTGGCGCGGCGCTCAGTCACTGTATTGGTTCCATGGGATCATCTTCATTCGGTCGCCTGCCGTTGCAAGACGTTGGATAACTCTTCCATGAAGCTCTCAAAGCGGGTTGCCAGCCGGTCTATATTATTGGCATAACGATTATAGGCGATGACCGCGGGGATGGCGGCGAACAAGCCCATCGCGGTCGCTATCAATGCCTCCGCAATACCCGGTGCGACGTGCGCGATGGTGGCCTGGGTGACATTGGACAACCCCCGGAAAGAATTCATGATCCCCCAGACGGTGCCGAACAGGCCGACGTAAGGGCTCACCGAGCCCACCGTCGCCAGAAAAGAAAGATGTGATTCGAGGCTGTCCATTTCTCGCTGGTATGTGGCCCGCATCGCCCGGCGAGTGCCGTCCATTACGGTACTGATGTCCATCCCCGGCTGACGCTTGTGCTTGATGAACTCCCGGAATCCCGCCTCGAAAATCCGCTCCATGCTCCCTGCCGTATGGCGCGCACCGGCGGCGCTTTGATAGAGCACGTTGAGATCGGGCCCTTTCCAGAAAACATTCTCGAATTCATCGCACTGCCTGATCGCCTGCCGGATGACAAACAGTTTGCGAAAGATGAACCACCACGACAATAACGAAGTCACCAGCAACAACGCCATCACCAGTTGCACCGGCAGACTGGCGGTGCCGATGAGACTAAAAAGAGACATGTCCTGCGTAACCGTTGCATTCATGAGAGTTTTCCAAGTTCGTGACGCAGGGGGGTGGGCATACTCACCGGCTTGAGGCTGTCGGCACCCACGCATACCGCATGGACAGTGGCGCTGACCAGCGTGACGGCGCCGCGCAGCACATGCTGGGCGAGTATTATGCGGCTTCTGCCGATTTCTGTCGGCTGGACGGCTACCTGTAACAAATCGTCCAGCAAGGCGGGTTTGAAGTATTCAATATTAAGCGAACGTATCATGAAAATTACCTTGTGAGTCTGAATCAATGAATGAATATCGAATCCGAGTTCGCGCAACCATTCATAGCGGGCGCGCTCCATGAAATCCAGATAAGTCGAATGATAAACCACCCCGCCCGCATCGGTGTCCTGATAATACACGCGCACCGGCAGGGTGAAAGCTGGGTGAGGGGGTGAGTGGGTCATTTACTTATCTCGCTTCCGCACCGCGCCAAAGGCTAACGAGGCTACCATTGATCCGGCGAGCAAACGGTACAAGCGTCATACCGGCGAAAGCCGGTATCCAGTAGCGTTCAAAGCACGCCATCGCCGGTTTGGACAAGCTGTGCCGGCCAGTCGCGCGGCACTCCCGTAACCTCAAAATCCGTTAACGTATAGGCCAGCTTAGGCGAGCGATTGTGGACAGAAATTTCCCGCACTTTGAGCGACACCTTCACGTGCTGCTTATAGGGATTAATTCCCTCTCGTTCAACACGTTCCAACACTTCGCGAGTAATGACTCCTCGAACCACATTACCCCCTTCATGGGGCACCAAATCAAATTGACCCGAGTAATCCGACCAGCCGATAAATTGGCCGTCCAGCTGTTGCTCACGGTTGACAATCGAGAGCCCCTCAATTCTCACACGCGCACGTGACACGGCCGCGCGATCGAGTTCAAAATCCCGTTCGCCTTCCACCAGCCGCAGGCTTGCTCCTTCGTCATCCAGCAGCTTGAAAAATGTTTGCAGTGTGCCCAGTTGCCGGTCATCCAGCAAGGCAGCCGCTTGATCAAACAACGTATCGTCCGAGGCGGACATCTGAAAGAGCGTCTCGGCCACCTCATCCACCGCCGCCTTGAGTGTGGCTTTATCGCCATTTGAATTTGTCGCCGGCACCTGCAACACAAAGCCGAAAGAGCCGCGCACTACGTCCGTTACCAGCAATTGAGTTTCGTCGCCGAAAGGCACTGGGCCTTTTGCCGCCAGCGTTCCCTGTTCGTGTGCCGCGAACCGCTGGCTGACTATTTCCTGGAATTGCTCGATGGCCTGACCGCTGAAAGCCGCTTTAATGCCATAGGAACCTGCGACAGGGCGTCCTCCAAAGAATAGCGCGGCACCGGCAGGCGCAGCGTTGATACTGGCTGGCATGGCGACGAGCTTTCCTTGCAGCATCTGAACCCGCTGGCCATACTGAAAGTGTTCAACAGGGTCCTCATCCGGCGAACACTGCGCCAACAGTGCCTGCACCTGAGCCAGATCAGCCTGCAAAAATTGTCGTTCAAGTTGTGGCAACATCATTGCCTCCTGCGTTCGCATTACCCAGTATTGCCTGCGCCATTTCATCATCCGATGCAGCGCAAGCTGCAACATCCCCTTCCAAACCTGATCCCCGCGCCGATGAGAAAACAGACCGTACCAGTAACGTACATCCTGAATCAACTTTTCAGGCCGCTTTCCCAAGTTGATCATCATGGGATCGCGGCGGAACGCCGGACCTTGGCCGGTTCACCGTTGATCGCTCATGGCCATCCTTCATAAAATAGGGGAGAAACCAGGGCTGTCCCTTGTTCCTGATAATAGACCCGGATCAGCAGGGTGAAAGTTGAGTGAGGGGTGAGCTGAGCATTTTACATTTGGTATTAAAAATTTTGTTGGTACCGCAGCCAAGAGCCAAGAATCTAGCGCACTAGAGCAACTTACGCCGTTAATACCATCATCCTTATCCGCAGTCACCTGTTTATATTTTTGCAATAAATCAATTGATTACTGTCGAAGTCCAACAATCCGCCAACAAGATTACAATTCAACCGGCAAACAGTTCACTTGATATCCCTCGCTTTTCCACTGTGCCAAACAGGCTGCGAGGCTACCGTCAGGGGCTGCTTCCGCCACCACGATGCGTGCCGCATGGGCGGCTATCCAATGGTTACGTCGAATGGCGCGCTCGGCTATCAACCGCTGCATAGTATCATCCATACTCACCACCGCGAGCGTTCCAGACTGTAGCTCACTGCGCCATGCAGCGGGCAGCCGTGCCGACTGTAGCTTGCGCGCAATCACTACCACCACTGGCGCATGAGCGGTCAACATGATTTCAAGCACCGATTGCTCCACCTGCGAGTGAAAGCCGCCGAGAAGCGGCGTTTTTTCCCGTGCTTGTTCAACCGCCCAATCCATTGCAGCGCGGACTGCCCGTCCAGAGCAACGGCGGGAAGCAAAAAACGCGGTCAGAGGCAAATCCATCAAAGCAACGTTTCCGATGCCTTGCGCTCCATCCCTTAGCGGCCAACCAGATAATAACGACATTCGCAATACCATGATCTTTAGTCTGATTATGTCTTTTCTGGGTTTACTATCCAGCGCATTAGATAATAAACCCCACTACTGTCCGGTTAAACGAGAGGGAGAATCGCTGAAAGCCATGAAGGACGCTG
>JAKDLC010000272.1 GCA_030453055.1 Nitrosospira sp. | reverse complement strand
TTACAAGTGGGGATTACCATTACGTGCTTTTCTGGTGGCGGGCGATTCCGGTAACGATCATGAAATGCTGATTGGAGATACGCTCGGCGTCGTAGTCGCCAATCACAGCCCTGAACTTGCCAGTTTGAGGGGAAACGAACAAATTTATTTCGCCAATGCCCGGTATGCGGACGGTATTGCAGAGGGCATGGCGCACTACGCATTTGGCATCCACACTCCGGAGACCGCGAATGATTCAAGGATTTGATACCTGGGCCGCAGACCACCGTGATGAATTACAGGCGCTTTTGCGCAAATGGTTCGAACTGGAGCGCCCTCTTCTGCTGCGCTCGGATTTGCTCGAGGCTTTTGATCTGGTACGGGATAGCCACCCTCAGTCGCTTGTCAACACGCCCTTGCACGAACTGATCAAGTGGGTGCAAGAAGCGATTTGCCGGCCTCCATTGACGTATCTGGCGTTACGCGAGGGTGCCGGGCGCTGGTCATTCTTACGCATTCATCAACAGCAACTTATCCCCGAAATTATCGGTGTTTCCGACTATCTTGCTTTCAAGGAGTTGCTGGTGCGCCAGGATAGCACCGATGAACCGGTATTGGAACTGGACCTTACCCCTTTCAGCCGCGATTTTCCACGACTTAAGGAAACCCGCTCGATTGGGCAGGGGGTAATGTTTCTCAACAAGCAATTGGCCGGCACGTTGTTTACTCAATCTGGCGTGGGAATAGCCAAACTGCTGCATTTTCTGACGATGCACTCCATGGACGGCCAGCAATTGATGCTCCATGGCAACTTTGCCGGCGTGCCGGCGCTTCGCATCGGCCTGCGTCGCGCGCTTGATTTGCTCGATACCTATACTGAGGATGCGCCCTGGCGGATGATTGCGGAGCCGCTGAGCGGATTGGGCTTCGCACCCGGCTGGGGCGATTGCGTCATGCGAGTGAGCGACACCATGAGTCTCTTGGTGGATATTCTCGAAGCGCCTGCTCCGCTAATACTCGAGAATTTTCTGGCGCGTATTCCCATGGTCTCAAAGCTTTTGATCCTGTCGCCCCACGGTTATTTCGGACAGGATAATGTATTGGGATTACCCGATACCGGCGGTCAGGTAGTGTATATCCTCGATCAGGTACGCGCACTGGAACGGGAAATGAGCGAGCGCCTCGTTTTACAGGGGTTGGAAGCGCAACCGAAAATTCTGATATGCACACGTCTGATTCCTGATGCAGGAGAGACATTGTGCAACCAGCCGTTGGAAAAAGTTCACGGCACCAACAATTCGTGGATTGTGCGCGTCCCGTTTCGAAAACCAAATGGCGAAATTATTCGTCACTGGATATCGCGTTTCGAGATCTGGCCTTACCTGGAGAATTTCGCACACGATGTTGAGCGCGAAGCGCTGGCGCAACTGAGCGGCAATCCGGATCTGGTAATTGGCAATTACTCGGACGGCAACCTGGTGGCCTCGTTGATATCGAAACGGATGGGAGTAACGCAATGTAATATCGCGCATGCGCTGGAGCAGAGCAAATATCTTCATTCCGCCTTGCACTGGCGGGAGAACGAAGCTCAATACCATTTCAACTGTCAGTACACCGCCGACCTTATCGCGATGAACAGCGCCGATTTCATTATCACCAGTACCTATCAGGAAATTGCCGGCACCCCGCATACGGTGGGCCAATATGAAACCTACCAGAACTACACGATGCCCGGTTTGTATCGGGTAGTGAACGGGATCGATCTTTTCGACCCCAAGTTCAATATCGTTTCGCCGGGCGCCGACGCCGAGGTGTATTTTTCCTATCTCGATCGCGAGCGCCGGCTGCAATCTCTGCTCCCGGACATTGAGCGCCTTTTGTATGACCTTGATCCCGGCGTACCGTGGCGTGGCCATTTCGATGATACCACCAAGCCCCTGATTTTTTCGATGGCGCGTCTCGATCTGGTCAAGAATCTAACCTCGTTGGCGGCATGGTTTGCCCAATGCCAGCGCCTGTCGGATGTCGCCAATCTATTGATAATCGGCGGGTATATCGATCCGGGTGCTTCGACTGATTCCGAGGAACGTGCTGAAATCGACCATATGCACGCCATCATGAATGAATATAAGCTGGAAGGACGGATGCGCTGGCTTGGTACGCGGCTGGAAAAGAATCTGGCCGGGGAATTGTATCGCCACGTGGCTGATCGGCGCGGTATTTTTGTACAGCCGGCTCGATTCGAGGCATTCGGGCTGACCATTATCGAGGCCATGGCATCCGGCCTTCCGGTATTCGCCACTTGCTATGGCGGTCCGCTGGAGATTATCCAGCACCGGATTTCAGGATATCATTTTGACCCCAATGATGGGTCGGCGGCAGCCGTTGCCATGGCGGATTTTTTTGAGCGCGCAGCGGCTGATCCCGGTTTGTGGAACAGCGTTTCCGAAATGGCTCTGAAACGCGTCGAATCACGTTATACATGGCGTCTTTACGCCGAACGAATGATGACTCTGTCGCGTATTTACGGCTTCTGGAAGTTTGTCAGCAACCTGGAGCACGAGGAAACCATGCGCTATCTCAATATGTTCTACCATTTGCAGTTTCGTCCCATGGCACAGGCGCTGCTGCCCGATCAATAAGGAGGGGCTTGCGATGATCACGCTGCGCCTCACCTATACGTAAAGTACCCGGACACTTATCGAAAGCCCTTCCGCTCCGCCTGTAACCATTCCGTCGGTCTCATGTCTTCGGCATAGCATAAAACCGGACAGTTTATTTGCTCTCTACAAAGTATAGTGCGCTCTGCTTGTTGGCCCCATTCATTATTGTTAGAATCAATGTTCAATACTAAGGGGTGCTCGTGAGCAAGAGAGTTATAAGTGGTGTTTTAATCGCGTTTTTCCTGTCATGGCCGGTCGCTGCCTCATCACGGCAGCCGGAGCCGGAGCCGCAGTCACAGCAACAATCACAGCAACAATCACAGCAACAATCACAGCAACAATCACAGCCGCAGCAACCGTCGCAACCACTGCCTCATGGCGATGGCTGGCGCCTCGTCCGGTCAATTCAACTCGGAAATTCGGGAAATTATATCCATATGGTATTGATCGATAGTGATCGGGACATGGACAAAGCCGTTTATGGCGCTGCGCTTAGCAAGATATGCCGATCCGAGCCTGACTTCTGTAGGGTAAGGTTCTGGAACGACAAACGCCTCGTGCCCGAGTCAATTTCTTTCACCGAGGCCCAGTTTAAGGGACTGAGAGCCGAATACGTATTCAACCGTGCGGGGTCTGTCCAGGAGATGCGATATGCCTGCACCGTCGTGTCGGACAAGAATCAGTGTTTTTCGCATTAATGCATACGTCTCTATAGGGTTTTTCCGTAAAAAGGTGGAGTAATCCGCACACTTCACCCCGTCCAACTACCGGATTTAGGATAAGTGAGCTTCGAAAAGTCTGATCAAAAGGAGGAACTTCATGCCGCGTCAACTAATAAGCTCAGGTTCGACATTCGAACGGGAGATAGGCTATTCAAGGGCGGTAGTAGACGGCGATTGGATTTTTGTCTCAGGTACGACCGGATTCGATTATAGCAAAAT
>JAKDLC010000271.1 GCA_030453055.1 Nitrosospira sp. | reverse complement strand
TACGAAACAAAAGACCAGCAAGGGCGCGCGTCAATTTATGAAACATCCGGGCTAATAATACCAAGGAGAAATCATGACGTCCCCACATACATGGAATTTTTTCCGTGCAGGCGGTTTCGACCAGGTGCAAATAGATAGCGGCGCGGATTTGCTGGCGTTAAAAGAACTGAATCAAAAGCTATGGGTGGCGCTGAGTTGTCCGACGCGCGGTATAGAATTCGACACCAAAACCCTTGATTTGATCGACCATGATGCGGACGCTCATGTGCATGCAAATGAAATACTGGCGGCCATCGCCTGGGCGGGTGGTTTGCTGAAGAATGCGGATCTATTGGTCGAAGGTTCGAGTAAGGTAGCGCTGGCTGACATCGACGATGGCGGCGAAGAGGGGCGACAGGTACTGGCTTCGGCGCAATACATTCTGAAAAATCTCGGTAAAGCCGATGCGACAGAGATTTCCCTGGCTGACATGGCTGACATCGAGAAGTTTGTCGCGGGCCTGGAATTCAATGGCGATGGCGTGATTCATCCCGGCCAGATTGCGGATGCCGGATTGCGCACGACCGTTGAAGACATTATCAAGCATCGCGGCTCCGTTACGGATGTCAGTGGGAAGGCGGGCGTCAACCAGGAAATCGGCGATGCGTTTTTTGCCGAAGTCGTCGCCTATTCGGAGTGGCTGGCCACCGCAGACGGGGATGCGGATATCCGGTTTCTGGGTGAGAAAACGCAAGCGGCCGCTGATGCCTTTCACGCTATCCAGGACAAGGTCAGCGACTACTTCACGCGCTGCCAACTGGCCGCGTATGATGCGCGCGCGGCGACGCCGCTAAGCCGCTCCACCGAGGATTATCAGCATATCGCCGCACAAACATTATCGGCGCAAAATGCGGATATAGCGAATTTTCCGCTGGCGACAGTGGAACCGGACAAGCCCCTGCCATTGATCTCCGGCATCAATCCCGCCTGGCAGAAACAGGTGGATGCACTGCACGAGCAAGCGATTGTTCCGCTATTCGGCGAAAAAGAAAATCTTCTCGCTTCGGAATGGGCCGCGCTTTGCGCCAAGTTTGCGGCGTTTGATACGTGGCAAGCCGCCAAACCAGCCTGCTGTGCGGAGGAGCTGGGCCAGGCGCGCTTGCGCGAGCTTTCCGGCAGCGCGCATAAGGAAGCAATCGATAACCTGATTATTCGGGACAAGGCCGTGGAAACCGAGGTAAGGGCAATCCGCTCGGTGGAAAAACTGCTGCGCTATAACCGCGATTTATTCAACCTGGTAAATAATTTCGTGTCCTTCCGCGGCTTCTATACCGGGCGGGATAAAGCGCTATTCCAGTTGGGAACACTGTACCTGGATGGGCGCAGTTGCGAGCTGTGCATCAGGGTCGAGGACATAGCCAAACACGCGGCGTTCGCCAACACGAGCGGCCTGTACCTGGCGTATTGCAGTTGCGTCCGCAACGGCGGCGCCGAAAAAATGAATATTGCCGCCGCCTTTACCGCAGGCGACTCGGATTTTCTGATGGTCGGCCGCAATGGTCTTTTCTATGACCGCAGAGGCCGGGACTGGGACGCCACCATCATGCGCATCGTCGATCATCCAATCAGCATCCGTCAGGCGTTCTGGTCGCCATACAAAAAATTCATCAGGTTGATCAACGAGCAATTGGAGAAACTGGCCGCAGCGAAAGCCGCGGCGGCGGATCAGAAGCTGATGAAGGCGGCAGCGGCGAGCAGCGCGTCCGTAGCGGCCGGCGCGCCTCCCCCGCCACCCAAGCCACCTTTCGACGTCGGCAAGTTTGCCGGCATTTTTGCCGCGATAGGGCTGGCGATCGGCGCCATTGGCGGCATCCTTGCTTCACTTCTCGCCGGAGTATTGGGATTACAACTCTGGCAAATACCTGTGGCGATAATCGGCCTGATATTGCTGATTTCCGGCCCGGCGATGATCGTGGCCTGGTTCAAACTGAAGAGGCGCAATCTCGGCCCGGTATTGGATGCGAACGGTTGGGCGATCAACGCCCGCGCGCGTATCAACATTCCCTTTGGCGCGTCCCTGACCAAGCTCCCTTATTTGCCGCAAGGCGCACGTCGCTCGCTGAATGATCCATTTGCGGAGAAAAAATCGGCATGGCCTTTTTATCTTGTGATTGGGTGTATTATCGGTGCCGTGGCCGGCTTGTGGTATCTGGGGGTTTTTGGGCCTGACCCGATCCGGTAGCAGAACATCCACTCACAGCACTCACAGTAAATAGTCAATGAACATCGATGAACTCAAGTCGGTCGCCGGCGCCATCGTCGCGAAACGAAAAGGCCTCCTGGCAGCGGATGAAAGCAACCCCACGATCAGGAAACGCTTTGATTCGATCCAGCTCGAGTCGACCGAAGAAAACCGCCGCCGCTACCGCGAACTGCTTTTTACCGCCGATGGTATCGAACGCTATATCAGCGGCGTTATTCTCTTTGACGAAACCCTGCGTCAGAGCGCAGGCGACGGCGCCCCTTTTGTCAAATTGCTGTCAGACCGGGGGATTATCCCAGGTATCAAGGTCGATAAAGGCGCAAAGGCGCTGGCGCTGTATCCCGTCGACAAAGTGACCGAGGGTCTGGATGGCCTGCGCGAACGTCTCGCCGAATACAAGCAACTGGGTGCGAAATTCGCGAAGTGGCGGGCCGTCATTCAAATTGACCGGCACGATGCGCCGTCGGCGTACGCCATGCGCGCGAACGCCCACGCATTGGCGCGCTACGCCGCACTCTGCCAGGAAGCGGACATCGTGCCGATCGTGGAGCCGGAAGTGCTCATGGACGGCGACCATACTATTGATCGCTGTGAAGCGGTCACATCGCAGATGCTGGAGAATCTGTTCGCGGAACTCGATGCACATCGCGTGGCATTCGAGGGGATGCTGCTCAAGCCGAATATGGTCGTTGCCGGCAAAAAGTGTGCGGATCAGCCCGGTGTGCAGCATGTTGCGAAAGCCTCGATCCGGTGTTTACGCCGCCACGTGCCGGCGGCGGTACCCGGGGTCGTATTCCTGTCGGGCGGCCAGTCCCCGGAAGACGCCACCGATCACCTGAACACCATGAACGCGATGGGGCCGCATCCGTGGGAGATCAGCTTCTCCTACGCACGGGCGCTCCAAACCCCCGTTCTGGCTGCCTGGGAAGGACGGGAAAGCAACGTAGCCGCCGCTCAAAACACGTTCTTTAACCGGTGCCGATTGAACGGTTTGGCGCGCGAAGGCAAGTACAGCCGGGAAATGGAAACGGCCCTATAATGTAGTGAGTCAGAGATGTCGCTACTTAAAAATGACTGGATTGTCGGATTACGCTGTGCTAATTCGACCTACAGCACTACCCGCGGTTCGGGTTCCTGCCGGCTGCACGCTTCCGTAACCGCTGCGGCTATGACGCACCGGAGGAAGCGTTCATGATCGTAGCGCTTCAATCCGGGTTTTTGAGCGGCGCCTCCGGAAAAATCCAAACCCATCCCGTTTTCCAGGTTTTGTAACGCTTCATTTGGCGGCCTTGGCGATTGCGCTTATTGTGTGTAACGCCGACAATATGGCGCCGACAGGCGTGGCTAACCATGGATAA
>JAKDLC010000270.1 GCA_030453055.1 Nitrosospira sp. | reverse complement strand
GGGGGATTTTGTGAAGGAGTGGCGTAGTTATTCATACGCCCGACTGAGCAAAATTTCCATACGAAACAAAAGACCAGCGAGGGCGCGCGTCAATTTATGAAACATCCGGGTTAAGTTCCGCAACAACGAGGCCGATGTCGACAGCGCCTTGCGCCTCCTAACAGAGATTGATGAGGCGCGTATCCAACTGGCCCAACCGCCTCACTTTATTGCGGAAGTTGTCACGGTGCTGGCACGCGAAAAGCCGGACGAAGCCCACGACGACTTGCTGGACCTGTTAAACATCGAAAGCCGCACAGACAACACACCGAGTATCTACGTCACGGCGCTGGACCTTTCTGTCCGTTACCGGCATCACATATTCGACACTCTCTACCACGCTGTGGCCCTGAATACACCCGGCGCCACCCTCATTACCGCCGATTTGCGCTATTACAACAAGGCGCGGGGCGAAGGACAGATCATCCTGCTGGCGGATTGGTCACCTGCATCTTGAATAGAGCCAGGCGAAAGTACTTTCTATTTTATGTTCACTCTACCTTCCCTCAGTTCAGTATTGGAGGAACCTGCCAGAAGTACAAGAGGAGATGGAAATCTGCGGCAGAATCATATGATAGATGCTTGACTGGCAAGACAGACAGCCGTTTTCCCGTCGCTTCGGGGATGTCTATTTCTCACGCGATTCCGGGCTGGCGGAAAAACGCCACGTGTTTCTGCAAGGCAACCGGCTGGCGGAGCGTTTTGCCTCGCTGTCAAGCGCCGATGGATTCACCATCGGCGAGACGGGATTCGGTACGGGGCTGAATTTTTTATGCACATGGCAACTGTTCGACGAAGTCGCCCCATTCAAGGGCAGCCTGGATTTTTTCAGCGTCGAGAAATATCCGCTCGATGAGCGGGATCTGACCGACGCCTTGGCGCTATGGCCGGCATTGCATCGATACGCCGATGATCTCACCAGACGTTGGCGGCGCCGCATACCCGGCTGGAACCGATGGAGTTTTGCCGGTGGACGAATACGCCTCACGCTGGTCATAAGCGATGTGGCCGAAGCGCTGTCTGAAATCCCCGGCGTTATCGATGCATGGTTTTTCGATGGCTTTTCGCCGGCGCGCAACCCCGAAATGTGGACGCAGGCAGTGTTCGAGAGCGTCGTGCAGGCGTCTCGGCCGGGTGCCACGTTCGCCACCTATACGTGTGCCGGTTGGGTACGGCGCGGTTTGGAACAAGCCGGATTTCAGGTAAGCAAGTCGCCCGGCTTCGGTCGCAAACGCGAAATGCTGCGCGGGTGTCTTCGCAATTCGCCGCCCATGCAACCTACTCAGCCCATCCGGTCCGCTCCCATAACGGCTATCGTGATCGGCGGTGGCGTGGCCGGTTGTGCTGCTGCTTCCGCCTTGGCGATGCGCGGAGTCTCCGTTACCCTGATCGAACTTGCGCCAGCTCTGGCCGCGACGGCATCGGGCAATCCGCGCGGCATCCTGCACACGCGTTTGAGCGCAGGCATGAACCCACTGCACCGGTTCGTGCTGGCATCCTATGGGCATGCCCTTGCCTTGCTGGATGAAAAGCTCCCAATTGATGGAATCGCTCGCGACGAATGTGGAGAGTTGCAGCTGGCCTTTTCCACGGAAGAGGCGAGACGCATAGACAAACTGGCGGCGCTCGGTTGGCCGCCGCATGTATTGCGGCGCGTGGATGCGGCTGAAGCATCCAGTCTGGCCGGTATCGAGTTGGCACATGGCGGCCTGTGGTTTCCCGCCGGCGGCTGGCTGGTTCCGCCACAACTGTGCGGGGCCTTGGCAGCGAATCCGGCCATCGTACGTCGCACCGGCCATCGTGTGGAATCCCTGGTAGCGGTGGACGCTGGCTGGCGTGTGGAGGGAGAAGACCAGCATGAGCAGGCATGGTCTTGTGAGGCTCAGGCAGTGGTGGTTTGCACAGGCTACCAGGTGAAACCATTTGCGCCAATGGCAAGCCTACCGCTGACCCCGGTGCGGGGACAGATCACCATGGTGCCCGCGACCCCACAGAGTGAAAATTTGCGGACGATCGTGTGCGCCGGCGGCTATCTGGCGCCATCAGCCGCGGGACTGCATGTCATGGGAGCGACGCATGGCTTCAACGATGAGTCGGTTGAATTGCGCGCATCCGATCATGTCGAAAATTTATCCAGACTGGCGGAAATGTCCCCGGCACTTGCCAAGGCGATGAATATTGATTCGTTGAATATTGCGCAATTGGGCGGGCGCGCATCGGTGAGAGCTTCCGTTCCCGGCGCCATGCCGCTGGTGGGAGAATTATTGCCCGGACTCTATACCAGCCTGGGTCACGGCACGCGCGGCCTGATAACCGCCGGGCTTTCCGGTGAATCGATCGCGGCGGCTGTATGCGGACAATTGCCGCCTTTGCCATCGGCTGTCGTTAGTGCATTGGCTCCCGCGAGGAAGCTTACTCGCAGGAAGTGAAAAAAAGAAAAGACAAAAACCGGGCTGATTAAACAACGCTGACTTCTATACCCACGCATATGTGATTCGTAGCTGAATCCTCGAACGCAATTTACTGGCGGATGCGCAGTGCTTCGTCGAGTTGGCCGCGCGCCAGCAACCGCTTCGCTGCTGAGGTATACTCAAACCGATCAGCACACATCATAGAAGGAGATGAGACATGACCGAACTCGTGACCTGCCTGTGGTTCGACCACGGCGAAGCAAGCAAGGCGGCGGCATTCTACGCCGCGACCTTTCCAGACAGTCATGTCGAGCGGGTGAACACAGTGCCCGGCGATTTTCCCGGCGGGAGCGAAGGCAGTGAACTGACCGTCGAGTTCACCGTGCTCGGGCGCAAGTTTGTCGGCCTGAACGGCGGACCAACCTTCACGCCCAACGAAGCCGTCAGCTTCATGGTCGTCACGGAAACCCAGGACGAGACCGACCGCTACTGGAACGCGATCATCGGCAATGGCGGCGCCGAGAGTGCCTGCGGATGGTGCAAAGACCGTTGGGGCCATTCGTGGCAGATCACGCCGAGGCTGCTGCTCGACCTCACGACAAGCGCCGACAGGGACAAAGCGAAGCGCGCCTTCGAGGCGATGATGACTATGCGGAAGATCGATATCGCGGCGCTTGAAGCCGCTGTTCGCGCAAACTGAAGAAGAAGCCGTCGTCTTGAACGCGGCGGGAGAAGTGGATTCATGAAAGGATTATCCGAACGAGTATCAGACCAGCCCAAAGCCGTCATCTATGCGCGCGTCTCCAGCACCGCGCAGACCAAACGCGGCGATGGACCAGGCGGAAGTGAAAAACGCAGCCCTAAGCCTTAAATTGGCTGATTTACGACTACTTTCGGCTAGCCCAATACACCTTGCAATTTAAAAATATGAGTTTTAATATGCAAGGATGATAAAAAGACATGTCCATAAAAAGGTAATACAGGCATTGGCACGGCAAGCCGCTGTCGCGCTTATCGGGCCGCGTCAGGTCGGGAAAACTACTCTGGCGCTTGATGTAGCAAAAGGAAGGGATGCAGTTTACCTTGACCTTGAAGCGATTGAAGATCGGGAAAAACTAAGAAACCCAATCCTTTTTCTTACAAAAAATGAGGATAAACTC
>JAKDLC010000269.1 GCA_030453055.1 Nitrosospira sp. | reverse complement strand
CACCATGTTGCGGGTGTATAGCTCGAGACCCGGGGTGTCGGCGATGAAGAATTTGCGCCTGGGGGTGGCGAAATAACGATAGGCCACATCGATGGTGATGCCCTGCGCGCGCTCCGCCTGCAGACCATCGGTGAGCAGAGACAAATCGACACCTGCCATCCCGCGCCTGCGCGTAGTTTGAGTGATGGCGCTCAACTGATCTTCAAAAATGGACTTTGAGTCATACAGCAAGCGCCCGATCAGTGTGCTCTTCCCGTCGTCCACGCTACCGGCGGTGATAAAACGCAACAACTCGGTATGATCAAACGAGATGCTTTCAACGGCTGACATTCACAACCCTTCCGGAATTTTTTTCATTGCGGTAATCTTGTCTGTTATTCGGTGACTTTATACCGTACCCTCAAAAATACCCTTCCTTCTTGCGTAATTCCATGGATGCTTCCGAAGTCTGATCATCCATGCGCGTGGCGCCACGCTCGGTGATCCGTGTGATCGCGGTTTCGGCAATGATTTCACCGATATTGAGCGCGGTGGATTCCACCGGACAGGTGCAACTCATATCCCCCACCGTGCGGAAACGCACCATGAGGTTTTCCACACGTTCTCCCTCCGCGGGCTGTACCAGGCGGGATACCGGTAAAAGACCGCTACCGCGTCTGATTACATCGCGTGTATGGGCGAAATAAATCAGCGGCACCTCCAGCTCTTCGCGGGCGATGTACTCCCAGACATCGAGTTCGGTCCAGTTGCTGATGGGAAACACACGAATATTTTCCCCCGGGTGCACCCGGGTATTATAGATATCCCATAGTTCGGGGCGCTGATTCTTTGGATCCCATTGACCGAATTCATCGCGAAAGGAAAATATGCGTTCCTTGGCCCGGGCTTTTTCCTCGTCGCGGCGCGCACCGCCGATGCAGGCATCGAAATGAAACTCGGCAATGGCGTCCAGCAGCGTCACCGACTGAAACGCATTGCGGCTCTGATTTTCGGAACGCAGCACCACCCTCCCCTGCCGGATGGAGTCTTCCATGCTGCGCACGATCAACCGCTCGCTTAGTTGCCTGGCGCGGCGATCACGGAACTCGATCACTTCGGGGAAATTATGACCGGTGTCGATATGCAGCAGCGGAAACGGAAAACGCCCTGGGCGGAAAGCTTTTTCCGCCAGCCGCAGCAGCACGATGGAGTCCTTTCCTCCGGAAAACAGCAGCGCGGGATTGGTACATTCGGCCGCCACCTCTCGCAGGATATGGATAGCTTCGCTTTCCAACGCATCCAGATGGCCCAGTTGCCGGGCAATATAATGTTCAATGGCTACCGGTTCACTCGTCATCATCGTAACACTCGGAATAGAAGTAATAAATTCTTGTACATCGCTCATATAATCGGTCAGCCGCTAATCGTTTTTACGAGGCACGCGGCTTTCCGGGAACCCGGCCACGCGCTTTCTCTTCGGGGCATTGGGTTTGACCCGCAGCAGCCAAATCCGGCACGGAACTCGATATCGCTATGACACGCTGCTTGTCCGGGTGCAAACCGCACTCCTTGATTTCGGGATTTTCCCACCACCAGCGTCCGGCACGAACATCCTCACCGGGAGTAATGGCGCGCGTGCAGGGCGCGCAGCCAATGCTCGTATAGCCCTTGTCATGCAGGGCGTTATAGGGCACATTGAACTGTTTGAGATAATCCCACACGTCGGACAGGCTCCAGTCCAGCAGCGGGCTGAATTTTTGCAATCCATTTTCAGCATCGAACTCCGATTCAGCCAGATTCTTTCTGGTCGGCGCCTGATCGCGGCGCAGGCCGGTAATCCATGCACGCTTACCGCGCAAAGCACGTTTCAGCGGCTCCACCTTGCGCATATGGCAGCACGCCTTGCGTAAATCCACGCTGTCATAGAAGCCGTTGGGACCATTCTGCGCCACGTACGCCTCCACTGCGGCGGGTTCGGGGAAATAAACCGGGACACGAATGCCGTAACGATCCGCCACCTCCTTCATCAGACGATAGGTTTCCTCCGGCAGTCGCCCGGTATCCAGCGTAAACATTTCTATGCCGGGATAATGCCGCGCGATGACATCCGTCAAGACCATATCCTCGGCGCCGAAGCTATTGGCGAAGACAGCCGGAGCATAGTCCTTCTGAACCATGTCCAATAGCGTTTGCACCTCGGCAATCTTGCAATCCAGGCTGATATCGTCGTCTCGCTTCATGGTCAGATTTATTACCGTATGGCCGATGACGGCGTCCGTTGAAACGCCGGCGATTCCGCCGAAGCTTTCAGCGGCAGCGCGCCCGCCAGATCGAGCTGACGGTCGAAACCAAGGCAGAATTCCGCAGCCTCCATTGTCCACGCATCCAGCTCCGAAAACCATTCCGTCAGCCGGATGTCATTCAACTCTTCGGCTGGGCGCGAGAAATCCTCGGCGAACTTGGCCAGCTGCCTGGATAAACCTGGCTTGGTGGGCAGCACCCGGCGCAATTCCTCCGCCTGCTTCGTCAAATCATCGTGCTTCTGACCACCGAGCAATTCAGTCACGCCTTGACCGATCAATCGGGCAATCTCCTCGGCACACTTTACCGAATCTTCAAATTTTCGCTGAAACTTGAGCGCATCCCGATAGTTGCGCTCATGAGCCGCTTCGAAAAAACTTGAGCCGATTTTCACCTGGCTCACACCCGCGCACTCTCCCCCGCCTAATTGCAGCACTTTGAAATCACCGTCCTTGCCATGGTCACGCAAGACCGATCCCAATTCCTCCGGCTTTACTTCCGCCAGATCTGCCAGCAGTTCAATGAGATGGTCTTTACCCACCCGCCGTGTCCAGGAAAAGAATGTTTCACCCGCCTCATGGTTAGACGAATAAGCCGACTTTGCTCGTTCCACTGCCGCCTCGATGCGCGCCGCGGGTATCGACGGACCTTTAATCGCCAGCGCTCCGCGCGCCATACCGTTGCCGCCGAAATACATCTGATAGTGCGGCACGAGCTTGCCGTGCATGCGCTTGCCCTCACCGTAAATGCCGATGTCGCCCATTTCAGGCTGGGCGCAGCCGTTATGACATCCCGAAACACGAATTTTCAGATCATGTTCGCCACCGCTTAATTTAGGCCCGACGATCGTGCTTGAAGTGATCCCTAAACGGCAGGTTGAAGTGCCGGGACACGCCACCACATCATCACCCGCTTGCGGCTCGCCCAGGTCCAACGCAGCCAAGGCGGCGCGCAAGGGATCGATTCCGGCTTGCGTCACATTCGCCAGAAACATGTTCTGATCCTGGGTCACGCGAATTTCATGCAACGCATGCGTCTCGGATATCTGGGCGAGACCACGCAACTGCGCCACATTCAAATTACCCATCGGCACGCTGACCGGAAATACATAATGACCGGGTTGTTTCTGCGCGAACACTTGACGCGGCGCCCCAATACCGGGGACTTCGCTGTCGGCGCCGCCGCTCCATTCTCCCTTCGGGTAATCCTGGGTTGCCAGTGCGGCTTTGGTGCGCGCCAATTCTTGGCGATACTTCTCGATAAATCCTTCCGGCCCGAACTTGTCAACCAGGAATTTAATTCGCGCTTTGGCGCGTTTGATTCGATCGGAGTAACGATTG
>JAKDLC010000268.1 GCA_030453055.1 Nitrosospira sp. | reverse complement strand
ACGCAAAATGCTGGGCGTACGATTAATTTGCAGATTAGAAATCGGAGATGTCATGAATAGAATGTTTGAGTGGGCCGCGGGACTGGCATGCGCTATGCTGGTAGCAGTACCAGTCCATGCACAACTGATGCTCGCTCATGAAGGCCATCACTCGGGAGACTGCGCCATTAAAACCGGGGCTTTTCCTGTAGCCTTCAGCGCCTATGAAAAGCCAAAAGGCGATCTTCCCCCCACTCACGCCTATTGCGATCATGTTCCGGAAACCGGCGAGCTGTATTTTACGGTGGATTTGACGGATCTCGAGTCTCGCGAGATCCCCATCGCAATGCGCCTGGTGATGGAAGGGCATGGGGAAGGAGGACATGAAATCATGTCCGTGCCAGCCAAACAATACCCATCGGGAAGTATCACCTTTACGGTGAATCTGGATGAACTCGGCCAATATGCCTTACTGCTGGAGACCGAGCAAGCAGGCAAGATGGCCACAGCAGTGCGTATTCCAATACATGTGGGTGAAGGTGGAGGCCACGACGGACATGGTTCCGGCTTTGGCGCAACAGAGATCGCACTGTTGCTGGGTGTGGGCGGTATTGCGGCCTATTTTTTATTGCGCCGCCGGACAAGTGCAAAAGCATCCTGAATACCGCAGCCCATTCACGTCGTAGGTATTTATGGGGTGGCTGATGGGGATCGAACCCACGACAACCGGAATCACAATCCGGGACTCTACCACTGAGCTACAGCCACCATCTGAAAACGATACCGCATAGCTTGGAAGTTCAGGCGCCGCCCGCTAACGAGATAGCGCTGGCGTGCCCGACAGGAATCGAACCTGTAACCCCCAGCTTAGAAGGCTGGTGCTCTATCCGGTTGAGCTACGGGCACCACTCAAATCGGATTTTGCCTCTAAACCCGGATGTTTCACAAATTGACGCGCGCCCTTGCTGGTCTTTTGTTTCGTATGGGAATTTTGCTCAATCGGGCGTATGAATAACTACGCCACTCTCTCACAAAATCCCCTTACAAAACAAAATCCTGCGCAATCATCACGCGAATTCATGAAACATCCGGGCTAATCGGTTATGAATTGGTCGGGGTGGAGAGATTTGAACTCCCGACATCCTGGTCCCAAACCAGGCGCGCTACCAGGCTACGCTACACCCCGGAAAGGTCGATACTATACCTATCTAGCGGTAAAAGGTCAATTTCCGGCCTTCCGGAATGACTCCATCATCCAACCGGAATCCGGCTGAATTACGGGGATTTCATGGGTGTGCCGCTTGCATTCGAAAACCTGTTTCGCATAGCCGCCAAGCTCTACATTCTCTACATTACCGACTTAGCTTATTTTTGTTTTAGTCCGCTCTATCAGCGCGTAAGCCGAATGATTGTGGATGGATTCAAAATTTTCTGATTCCACAATATAGGCGTCTATACGCGTGTCGCCGTTAAGCATCGCAGCGACATCTCGTACCACGTCCTCGACGAATTTGGGATTGTCGTAGGCCTTTTCGGTAACGTATTTTTCATCCGAACGTTTCAGTAGCCCATAAAGATCACATGAGGCCTGGTCTTCAGCCATTCTTACCAGGTCCTCGATCCAGACCAAACTGTTGGTGCGAATCGAGATTGACATGTGGGAACGCTGATTATGCGCGCCGTAGGCGGAAATCTGCTTGGAGCACGGGCACAGACTGGTCACCGGCACAACTACCTTCATGGTGAACTGGTAGCTTCCCTGGTTGATCTCACCGATGAAAGTCACTTCATAATCCAACAGGCTTTTTACGCGGGAAACCGGCGCCGTTTTGTTGATAAAATAAGGAAAGGTCATTTCGATGCCGCCGGATTCGGTTTCGAGCTTCCTTATCATGGTCCGCAGAACACTTTCGAACGATTCCACAGAAATTTCGCGCTCGTGGTGATTGAGTATTTCCACGAAACGAGACATATGCGCGCCTTTGACATCATGCGGTAAATTTACATGCATATTGAACAGCGCGACGGTATGCTGTATGTCGCCATTCTTGTCCGTTATCTTCACCGGATGGCGAATGGCCCTGACCCCCACTCTATCAATTGCGATACACCTTGTATCCAGGATGCTTTGCACATCTGCAAGAGGGAAATGGACGTCGTTCATTTTGAGAGTCTCGCGCTGACGGAACTGACGATTCCCGTCTTATCCAATCCACAATCAGTCAGCATTTGCGAGGGGTCGCCCTGATCGATAAAAATATCCGGCAGGCCCAGTTGCAAGACCGGAATAACGACGCCTCTGCTTTCCAACGACTCTACTACCGCGCTACCCGCCCCGCCCATGATGGTATTTTCTTCCACGGTTACCAGTAATTCGTGATTTGCCGCCAAAGACAGGATCAAGTCATTATCCAACGGTTTAACGAAACGCATATTGACAACGGTTGCATTTAATTCCTCGGCCGCGTCCAGGCAGGGTTTGAGCATGCTACCGAAAGCCAGCAGCGCGATTCTTTCTCCGCTGCGGCGAATCTCGCCGCGTCCTACCGGTATCGCTTGCATTTGCTTTTGTGGTATTACGCCCGTTCCCGCGCCGCGCGGATATCGTACCGCTGTCGGTGTATTCATCTGAAATGCCGTATAGAGCATTTGACGACACTCATTCTCGTCGGCGGGAGCCATAACGGTGATATTCGGAATACAGCGCAAATAGGTTAAATCAAAACTCCCGGCATGAGTGGGACCATCCGCGCCCACCAATCCGGCGCGGTCGATGGCGAACACCACCGGCAGGTTCTGGATGGCGACATCGTGAATCAACTGGTCGTAAGCCCGTTGCAGAAAGGTTGAGTAAATAGCCACTACCGGTTTCATGCCATCGCAGGCCAAGCCCGCGGCAAAGGTGACGGCGTGCTGCTCGGCGATGCCTACATCAAAATAGCGATCGGGATATTCCTCGGAAAATCTCACCAACCCAGAACCTTCACGCATTGCCGGCGTGATCCCGATCAGGCGCGGATCCAACACCGCCATATCGCACAACCAATCTCCGAAAATCTGATTGTAGTTGGGATTGCTTGCAGCCTTGGGAGCGAAACCGGCATCCGGATTAAATTTGCTTACACCGTGGTAGAGAATGGGATCGTCCTCCGCGGCCTTATAGCCCGCGCCTTTGCGCGTCACGATATGCAGGAACTGGGGACCGTCGAGATGTTTAATGTTGTTGAGCGTGGTCACCAGTATGTCAAGATCATGACCATCGATGGGACCGATATAATTGAAACCGAATTCCTCAAACAAGGTGCTGGGCGTTACCATGCCCTTCACATGCTCTTCGGCGCGTTTAGCCAGTTCCAGCATCGGCGGCACCACACCGAGCATTTTCTCGCCGGCGCGCCGTGCAGTTGCATAGAAGCGCCCCGACATGAGCCTGGCGAGGTAGTTGTTGAGCGCCCCCACCGGATGCGATATCGACATGTCATTGTCGTTCAGGATCACCAGTAAATTGGTATTCATGGCGCCGGCATTATTCAGAGCTTCGAACGCCATGCCCGCGCTCATGGCGCCATCGCCGATCACGGCTGCCACACGCCGGTTTTTCCCCTCCCGCTGAGCCGCAACCGCCATACCCAGGGCCGCGCTGA
>JAKDLC010000028.1 GCA_030453055.1 Nitrosospira sp. | reverse complement strand
GGCAGTTTCAGCAGACCGTACAGATTGGCCAAATTGTCGCGGAACAACTGGTCGAAGTTGGATACCACATCCGGCGGATTATAATCGCCTAACCACCAGAACCAGTCGGAACTTTCGCAGGAAGCCAGTTGCCGCTCGGCTTTGACTTTTTCCCCGTCAGTCAAGCGCCCGCTTTGCGTCACCAGATCGTAACTGTGCTTGGCGGCGCACAGCAGATCCCAGGCATGATTCTTGTCCCGATCGCCGATCCACGTGGAAAATGTTCCGTACACCCAGCTACCCGCCGCCAGTACCGGCAGCACGACTGCATCGGTGGGCGCCATCGATGCGAGATAGTCACGGTAAGTCGTGACGCGAATCGAAGCATGGTTTTCCAGAATTTCATAGAGATCATCGAGAAAATAATAGCCATTGTAGGGGTAGTACTCCCACGCATTTTCGCCATCCAGAATCACGCTCACCACCGGGTTCTCTCCAGGTGGCGCGTTATGGCCGATATCTTCGAGCGAGCGCACCAAATCCTCGGCAGCATCGCGTCCAAACCACTTTGCGTACTCGAAACCGATCATGTCGGACAGTTTTTCATCGCGGAAGAAACAGGTAACGCTGTCGGCCTTACCTTGCACCCGATACGGGCGATAGAGATAGCAGCGTCGCTCAGGCAGAGGTTGGCCCGGATAAGACTCGCGCAGGCTGTTGGCAAGAACGCCCTCGCCGCTGGCGCTCCATTGGCAATTGTGGTCCGCCAGGATTTCAAGATACGGCGTCGAGACGGCGCCTTCCGCCGGCCATACGCCGCCGGGTCTTATGCCGAAGCGCAGCGCATGACTCCCGGTGGCGGATTCCAGATGAAATGCAACGCGACTTCGCCCCCCCGGGTAAGCCGGTTCCATGGGCAGGTTCTCGTTTGGCATACTGTCGCGGGCAGAGGAAAAGTCAATCAGCAGCGGCGAGAGCGGATGGTAGTGCGGGGTGGTGGACAATTCGATCTGACCCGACTCAGCCAGCTTGCGGTAGCGCGGAATCAATCCCTGTATCAACTCGCCAATCAGATCGAGCAACTGAATCCGGTCGGCATGACTGAAGCCGCCGCCTTGCGTCATCAATTGGACTACGGTCTCATTGTTTCTTCGCACGCTCTCACCGATCCATACCAGGTGATACCACACCAGCAAATCCGCCAGATACTGGCCCGAAAGGTAGGCCAGTTCAGACTCGCAGCGCCTGCACAACGTTTCATACATATCGTGCAGATGCTGGTATGCGGGGTATGGCTGCATCATCATTACATGATTGCTGCGAAAGCAACTGTTCACTATCCGCAGACGATCGCTCGTGGAAATCTGATCCAGGTCGGGCGTCCCCAGCAAACGCAGGAGCGGATCCCTTATCCGGCCCTGGGCGAACTGCGCGGCGTAGTCCTCCAGTTGATCCAGCAGCACGGGCACAAAATTTACCACCGCCTTCATGGAAGGATGCGCTTCGAAGTGAGCCGCCATGTCGGTGTAATCCTTGATGGCGTGCAGGTACACCCACGGCAGCGTGAATTCGCCGGTTTCGTAATTGCGGTAATCCGGCTGGTGCATGTGCCACAGCAGCACAAAATTTATCGATTGCATTCCGTGTAAACCTGATCAGACAATATCAGACAACGCAAGCGCCATAACTTACTGTTATTTACCCTCCGGAATTCTTGGCGGTAATCTCGTGGCTACTCACATAATGGGTATTTTGTCCCAGCATTTCGGAGGTAATAAGCGTAACACCATTTTCGGTGACATGAAATCGTTTACGATCTTCCACCGGGTCAAACCCTATCACCGAGCCTGCCGGGATTATACAGTTCTTGTCCACTACCACCCGTCTCAGGCGCACATTCCGGGCGATGTCCGCGTTGGGCAATATCACCGAGTCCTCGATGCTGCTATAGCTGCGCACCTGGACATTGGAAAACAATAATGAGCGGCGCACCGTCGAACCGCTGATAATACAACCGCCCGAAACCATGGAGTCCAGCGCCTGGCCTCGCCGGTCATCGTCATCGAACACAAACTTGGCGGGCGGCAACTGCTCCTGATGCGTCCAGATCGGCCAGTCTTCATCGTACAAGTTGAGATCCGGCGTCACGTGGGTAAGATCAAGATTAGCCTCCCAGTAAGCATCGACCGTGCCCACGTCTCGCCAATACGGCACGCCCGAGACCATGTTGACGCAACTGTCGATAAAGCGGTGAGCAAATACCCGGCAGCGAGGCAGCAGATACGGAATCAGGTCTTTGCCAAAATCATGGGATGAGCCGTGTTCATGATGGTCACGAATCAATTGTTCGAAAAGAAACGATGCATTGAACACATAAACGCCCATGCTTGCCAGTACTCGCCCAGGCTGGCCGGGAATGTGTATGGGGTTTGCAGGTTTCTCCGCAAAGCTGGTGACACGCCATTCATCGTTGACACCCATGATACCGAATGCGCTCGATTCTTCCGCCGGCATGTCGATACATGCCACAGTCATGTCGGCGGATTTCGCCACGTGATCGGCCAGCAACTTGCTATAGTCCATTTTGTAAACGTGATCGCCGCCCAGAATCAATACATAATGAGGATCATGATCGTGCAGGATATCGATGTTCTGGAACACCGCATCGGCGGTTCCCTGATACCAGGTCTCCTCGGTTCGCTGCTGCGCCGGCAGCAGTTCGACGAATTCCTTGAACCGCCCGTCGAGAAAACCCCATCCGTGCTGAATATGGCTGATCAGACTCTGCGCCTTGTACTGCGTGGCGACGCCGATACGGCGAATGCCGGAATTGACGCAATTGGAAAGAGGGAAATCGATGATGCGGAATTTGCCGCCGAACGGTACCGCGGGCTTGGCGCGCCAGTCCGTGAGTTGCCGCAGGCGGCTGCCGCGCCCCCCAGCCAGTATCAGCGCTATCGAATTGCGTGTAACCTGACTGTGAAAACGCAAATCAGCCTCATGTTTCATCGGATCATCGCCCCCATCCATGGATAGTGGTTCAAGTTTATACCACTTCTTTTAGCTTATGCACATTATTGCAGCTATTACTTTCCGTGGCGTAATTTGATCCCAGTTCAGACCCGCATGCAGGCTATAATCCCCTTTATTCGATCTTCGATCCTGCATAGGCGGTAAACCTGATGAAATCCGGCATGCCAGTCAAAATCAATCCATTGCTGCAAGCACTTTTGGCGGCGCGGCTGTACGATCCTTTCGCCTATCTCGGCGCTCGCGCGGAACACGATCTTAGTCTGATAAGGGTATTTTATCCCCATGCCGCCAATGTGTGGATCAAACTAGCCGACCGTTTCGAGCCGATGACGCGAACGGACCCCGCCGGGGTTTTCGAATGGCATGGAGCGGCCTTGCCGCCCATGCCCTATCTATTACGAGTCGAGGATGGCGGCGCGACACCGGAAGCGGCTGCGCATAGGGTCGAGACTTATGACACCTATGCTTTCCAGCCGCAAATTTCCGATCATGATCTGTATCTGTTCAACGAAGGCCGGTTACGGCAGGCTTATCGCACGTTGGGCTCTCATGCCATGGAAATCGATGGAATCGCCGGTGTCCGTTTCTCGGTATGGGCGCCCAACGCGGAACGGGTCAGCGTGGTGGGCGATTTCAACCGGTGGGATGGACGGGTGCATCCGATGGCGGTTCATGGATCGAGCGGTGTCTGGAAACTATTCATCCCCGGCCTTCCGCCCGGTTCGCTCTACAAATACGAGATACGCAACCGCAGCAGCGGTGAAATCCTTCTCAAAACAGACCCGTACGCCACGCGTTACGAATTACGCCCCAACAATGCCGCCCGCACACCCGGCGGCGGTGAAGCACTCTGGCAGGATACCGGATGGATGGCGAACCGGGCGACATGGGATTGGTTGCGGGCGCCGTTGAATATTTACGAAATTCACGCCGGATCGTGGAAGCGGCATCCGGATGGGCGCTTTTACTCTTATCGCGAGCTTGCCCGGCATCTGGTTCCCTACGTACGGGAAATGGGCTACACCCATATCGAGTTGCTGCCGGTTTCGGAGCACCCGCTCGATGAATCCTGGGGTTATCAGACCACCGGCTATTTTGCCGCGACCAGCCGTTACGGCTCACCGGATGACTTGAAATTTCTGGTCGATGCCTGTCATCAGGCAGGCATCGGCGTAATTCTGGATTGGGTACCTGCGCACTTTCCGCAAGACAGCTTCGCCCTGTCCCGATTCGACGGCACCGCGTTGTATGAACATGCGGATCCGCGTATCGGGCTGCACCAGGATTGGGGCACACACATCTTTAATTTTGGACGTAACGAAGTGAAGTCATTCCTGCTGTCCAGCGCTCACTACTGGTTATCGGAATTTCACCTTGACGGGTTGCGCGTGGATGCCGTTGCATCCATGCTCTATCTGGACTATTCCCGTAATCAAGGAGAGTGGCTGCCCAACAAATACGGGGGCAGGGAAAATCTGGAAGCGGTAGATTTTCTGCGCGAATTGAATGTCATGGTGCACCAGGAATTTCCGGGGACATTGACGCTGGCTGAGGAATCCACCGCGTGGCCGGGCGTATCTCGCCCGACCTACGTCGGCGGCCTGGGGTTCTCGATGAAATGGAACATGGGCTGGATGAGCGACACACTGTCCTATATGCGGAACGATCCGATACATCGGCGTTTCCACCATGACCAGCTTACCTTCGGCCAACTGTACGCCTATACCGAAAATTTCGTCCTGCCGCTTTCGCACGATGAAGTGGTGCATGGCAAGGGCTCGCTGCTGGGCAAGATGCCGGGTGACGCGTGGCAACAATTCGCAAACCTGCGTTTGTTATTGACTTATCAAATGACCTATCCCGGCGGAAAGCTCAACTTCATGGGCAATGAATTTGCCCAGGGGCGCGAATGGAACTCGGGCCGGGAGCTGGACTGGGATCAGCTAAAATATGAACAGCATCGTGGTGTACAGGCGACATTGCGCGATCTCAATCATCTCTACAGCGGCACGCCGGCATTACATCAGCTTGGCTTTTTACCGGAAGGTTTTGCCTGGGTCGACTGCCACGACGCCGATAACTCGATCATCAGCTATCTGCGCCGTGCTGACGATGGCTCGTTCGCGCTGATCATTCTCAATTTTACACCGGTGCCACGGATGGGTTATCGTATCGGCGTTCCCGGCGGGGGAAGCTATCATGAAACATTCAACAGCGATTCTTCACACTACGGCGGCGGCAACCTGGGCAACATGGGCCACATCGACGCCACGGGCAAGCCATGGATGGGACTGCCGGATTCCATTGTAATCACGCTGCCACCGCTTGCTGGGCTTATTTTGCAGCCGGTCGGACTTGAAGAACCGAAGCAAAAAAGCGACTTGTCACCCTAACCTACCATGTAGCGCATAAAAAAATATAACCTATGGAGTCACCCATGGCGCTCGCCTCATCACATTTCGATCTTGGCGTCCTTTTCATCACACCGGAAGTTTATCCGCTCATCAAAACTGGCGGGCTGGGTGATGTGAGCGCGGCGTTGCCGGCGGCGCTGCGCGAACTGAACGTGGACGCGCGCCTGCTCATCCCCGGCTATCCTCAAGTGCTAAGAGAACTCGAATACAAACATACCGTAGCGGAGTTTACCGCCCTGGCGCAATTTCCATCATCGACGCTGCTGTCCGCAACGCTGCCATCAGGCGCATCCGGGGACATTCCCGTGTTTGTCATCGATTGCCCCGCACTCTACCAGCGCGAGGGAAGCCCGTATGTGGACGCCGCCGGGCACAACTGGCCGGATAACGCATTGCGTTTCGGTCTTCTCTCGAAAATCGGCGCCGTTCTGGCAAGCGACGCCAGCCCGCTCGCCTGGCGTCCGCACATCGCCCACTGCAACGATTGGCAAAGCGGCCTCACGCCGGCATATCTGCATTTTCATCGAGGCGACAGAGCGGCGTCCCTGATGACGATACATAATCTCGCTTTCCAGGGCGTCTTTCCTTCCGATACCGTAACGCAACTGGGTCTGCCCGCCGCCTGCCTGGATGAAAACGGCGCCGAATATTACGGTGGCATGTCATTTCTCAAGGCGGGGCTCTACTATTCCGACCACATCGCCACCGTGAGTCCGACCTACGCCAGAGAAATCCAGATGGCGCCACTGGGCTTTGGCATGCAAGGTTTGCTGGCGGAGCGCCGCAAGCATATCAGCGGCATCGTCAATGGCATCGATACCACTGAATGGGATCCCGCCACCGATCCCGATCTTGCAGGGAATTACACCGCCGGTAATCTTGCAGCCAAGGCCGCCAATAAACAGGCATTGCAGCAGGTGCTGGAATTGGCTGTCGATCCCGACATTCCCCTGTTCGGGGCGGTAAGCCGCCTCACCTACCAGAAAGGTTACGATCTGTTGCTGCAAGTCGCGCCGCAACTCTCCGAAATGCCGGCGCAACTGGCCGTTCTGGGCACCGGTGACGCAGCGCTGGCACAGGAATTGGCAACGTTGGCCCAGAATAATCCTGGAAAAATCGCCGTACGGATTGGCTTTGACGAGAAGCTTTCACACTTGATCGAAGCCGGAGCCGATAGTTTCCTGATGCCATCCCGCTTCGAACCCTGCGGCCTGAATCAGATGTATAGCCAGCGCTATGGTACGCCACCGCTGGTGCATGCCACGGGCGGTTTGATCGACACAGTGGTCGATTGCACACCCGCGACCCTGGCTGACGGCACCGCCAGCGGTTTTTTATTCCACGACATGACTCCGGAGAATTTCCTCAGCGCCATCCGGCGTGTCACGCTTGCCTACCATGATAAAACAGCCTGGCGGCGCTTAATGAAAAACGGCATGGCCAATGATTTCAGTTGGCGCTCCAGCGCCACCGCCTACCGTAACGTCTACCTGTCGCTGCGACGCCCGGATCCACGTTGATTGAAAGTAAAATAAAATCACACCCATGCCATCATACCCATTTCAAATGGCTGGGTTAGTAATGGCTGATACGGATAAACGCGCATGTGGTATTCCAGCTTGCCGCATAAATCGGGGACAAGGTTCAATGCAAACAGATGCTCACCCGACTCTTCGACGCCGACAAACTCGAGCCTGAAGTGTTTGAAGTCGCATAGCTTGCTCTTTTTAAGCTGGCGGCAGATCAGCAACTCCACTATTACGTCCTCCGGCTGCAAACCGTTCAGCCTGACCGCAACTTTGAATTGCAACGCATCGCCAAAGCTGATGCGCTTGCGCGGCGTATCCAATCGGCGTATCGTGACGCCGCTCCATGTCCTTCTCACAAAGTCTTTCCAGGCGGCGATTTTTTTTGCCTCGCTGAAATCATTCCTGGCGTAAAGCACGCCCTGCCTGCTGGCCGGCGCATAGAAATTCCTGGTGTACTCGCCCACCATCCGCGCGGAATTGTAACGCGGCAGCAGCGACATCATTGAATTCTTGGCCATTTTCACCCACCCCGGCGAGTAGCCGAATTTATCGCGACTGTAGTAAAGGGGCGCCACGTGGTCTTGCAAGGTTTCGTAAAAATCCCGGCTCTCCAGCTTATCACGCAGCGCCGGCGCCATATTTTCCGGCTCCGGCTTGATAGCCCAGCCATTCGTGCCGTCATAGCCTTCTCCCCACCAGCCGTCCAGCACGCTCAGATTGATCGTGCCGTTTATGCCGGCTTTCATACCCGAGGTGCCGCTTGCTTCCAATGGATATACCGGGCTGTTGAGCCACACATCCACCCCCGCCACCAGCCGCCGGGCGAGACGCAGGTCATAATTTTCCACCAGCAGAAGCCGCCCTTCAAATTCCGGCAGATGCGCGATCTGGCTGACGCGCCGAATCAGATCCTGTCCGGGAACATCGGCCGGATGCGCCTTACCGGCAAAAACGATCAGTACCGGACGCTCGCGATCGAGCATGATTCGGCGCAGCCAATCGAGATCCTCGAATAACAGCGTGGCGCGCTTGTAAGTTGCGAAGCGGCGGGCAAACCCGAGTACCAGAATATTCGGATTAATGGGATCGGCGAATCGGAGCAACCGGTCGAGATGCGCATCAGACCCATGATTGCGGGCATTTTGTGTGGCGAGGCGAGCGCGTATGCCGTACAGCATCTGCGATTTCAATGTTTGACGCACACTCCAGAACAAGTGGTCGGGTATCGTATCGATACGCGACCAATATTCTATATCGGACAATTTGTTGCGCCATTCGTGACCGAGATAGCGGTCAAATAAATCGGACCATTCCTGCGCCAGAAAAGTCGGCACATGCACGCCGTTCGTAATATAGGCCATCGGATTTTCCTCAGGCTCGATCTGAGGCCATAAATCTCCGCAGATGCGCGCCGACACGTTGCCGTGTATCTTGCTCACACCATTGTGCGAACGCGAGCCATGGATGGCAAGCGCAGTCATGTTGAAATCGTGGCTGCCCGGGACGCGGCCCAGCGCCATGAACTCTTCGCGAGTGATTGAGAAGTCACGGCAGAATCCCTCAAAATATGCTAATACCATATCATTGCTGAAGTAATCGTGTCCTGCCGGTACTGCGGTATGGGTAGTGAATACCGTATTTGCCGCCCCCGCGTCCAATGCGCTTGCGAAATGCAGCCCCTGTCGCACCAGATCGCGCATGCGTTCCAGCATCATGAATGCCGCGTGGCCCTCGTTGATATGCCAGATCGTCGGCTTCATCCCCATTTCCCGCAACGCGCGAGCGCCGCCGACACCGAGCACGATTTCCTGCTCGATGCGCATGGTCTTGTCTCCGCCGTAGAGCTGATGGGTGATATCCCGGTCACGCACCGTGTTGTCCGGCAGATCGGTATCAAGCAGATAGAGCGTAACATGACCTATTTTCGCCTGCCAAACCTTTACCGTCACCTTGCGCTGCGGCAACTCCACTTCGATCCTCACTTCCGAGCCATTCCCGCGCAGCACGGGTTCCACCGGGAGATCCTCGAAATCCGAATCGGCGTAGATGACTTGCTGATTGCCCTGGTTATCTATGCTCTGGAAGAAATATCCCTGGCGGTAGAGCAAGCCGACACCGATAAATGGCAAGCGCAGGTCGCTCGCCGCCTTGCAATGGTCGCCGGCAAGAATGCCAAGGCCACCCGAATAAATCGGAAAACTCTCATGGAAGCCGAATTCGAAACAGAAATACGCCACCAGATCATCGGCACCCAATCCGCCATTGCCGCCATCCCATACGGGGTCGGAATGATAGGAATCATAGGCCGACAGAACGCCGTTGTAGTTGGCCAGAAATACCGGGTCCTCGGCTGCTTTCAGCAACAGCGATTCATCCACGCGCTTGAGGAAGGCCTTCGGATTGTGCCCCACCGCTCCCCATAGGCCTGGGTGCAGGCGGGAGAACAGCAAGCGCGTGGAATGATCCCAGCTGTACCAGAGATCGTTGGCAAGCTCTTCAAGCCGTCCCAGGCGACTGGGAATCCTAGGATTGACGGCGATAGTGAATGCGGTACCGGAGGACATGTTCAGGTTTCCATGAAAAAGAGGGGAAGAAGGTTATCGCCGGGTAAACAATTAGCGCTATGCGCCGATAAAATGCTCGCGGTAATATTTCATCTCGGCAATGGAATCGTAAACGTCCGACAGCGCTTCATGCTTGCCCTGCTTGGTCAAACCGGCCGCGATCCCGGGTTTCCAGCGTTTCACCAATTCCTTCAGGGTGCTCACGTCAAGATTGCGATAATGAAAGTATGCCTCCAGTCGTGGCATCCAGCGTGCCAGAAAACGGCGATCCTGGCAGATCGAATTACCACACATCGGGGAGATGCCGGGCGGAATATGCTCTTGCAGAAACGCGATCATGCGCGCTTCCACCTCGGCCTCCCCCAGTCTGGATGCCTTGACTTTTTCGATCAGGCCGGATTTGGCATGGGTAGACTTATTCCAGCTGTCCATGCCATCCAGCACCGCATCCGGCTGGAATACCACCAATACCGGCGCTTCCGCTACCACATTCAGTTGAGAATCAGTCACTACCAAAGCGACCTCGATGATATGATCGCTGTCGGGGTTCAGGCCGCTCATTTCCATATCTATCCAGATAAGGTTATTATTATCCTGTGCCATAATTAATACGCTTTCCTGAATTTTCAATGTGTAATTGTGTCATATCGACAGGGAGCCGTCACCTGTCGACACGTTCTCGGGTTAGTACATTAACGGCACATCGCGGACATATTTTAGGGCGCACCCCCGCCATCTACCATCATGCAGACTTTTACCGCCGTCTTCCTTGTTGCTCTGCTGCTCACCTTTTGTGCGCGGGTGTGGCTGGCAACGCGGCACATTCATCATGTCCTCGCTCATCGCGACCGTGTGCCGGATGATTTTTCTTCCCGGATCGATCTGGAAGCTCACCAGAAAGCGGCGGACTATACTTGTGCCAAGACTCGTCTGGGCTATGCCGGCATAACGCTGGAAACGGCGCTTTTACTGATATTTACCCTGGGTGGCGGACTCCATGCCCTGGCTGTTTTCTGGTCAGACTGGTTGACCGATCCGCTTGCCCACGGCATGGCGCTCATCATCAGCACCATGCTGCTGATGGGCGCGGCGGAAATTCCCATAAGCCTTTATCGAACCTTTGTCATCGAGCAACGATTCGGCTTCAATAAGATGACGCCGCGCATGTTCCTGGCCGATCTCGTCAAGCGGACCCTGTTGGGAATGCTATTCGGCATACCATTGTTACTGGGTTTTTTGTGGCTAATGGAAAAAATGGGCGAGAACTGGTGGCTTTATGCCTGGCTCGCCTGGATGGGCTTCAATCTGGTGGTGCTGGCCATTTACCCAACCTGGATTGCACCCCTGTTCAACAAGTTCACGCCGCTTCAAGACGCCGCGCTCAGGGCGCGCATTGAACAACTCATGCGGAAATGCGGCTTCAAATCCAGTGGGCTTTTTGTGATGGACGGATCGCGCCGCAGCAATCACGGCAACGCATACTTCACCGGCTTCGGCAAGACCAAGCGGATCGTGTTTTTCGACACTTTGCTGTCTCGTCTGGATGGGTCTGAAATCGAAGCGGTGCTGGCGCATGAATTGGGACATTTCAAGCGCCGTCACGTTATCAAACGCATTGTCTGGAGTTTCGCCATGAGCCTGATATTCTTGTGGGTGCTGGGCTATCTGATGCAACAAAACTGGTTTTACCAGGGACTGGGGGTCTCTGTTTCATCCGTCCCTTCAACCGCAATGGCGTTGCTGTTATTTTTTCTGGTGATGCCCGCGTTCACCTTCCTGTTCCAACCATTGGCAAGTCTGTATTCGCGCAAGCACGAATTCGAGGCCGACGAATATGCCGCGCGCAACGCCTCCGCCGCCGATCTCGTGCGGGCGCTGGTTAAACTCTACCAGGACAACGCCGCAACGCTCACGCCCGACCCCCTGCATTCGGCATTTTACGATTCGCATCCGCCTGCCGCAATGAGGATAGCGCGGCTACAAAACCTGGCGCATAATTGACTTTGTTTGTACATTCACCAATCCGCAGGAGCATTAATGAATACCACCGTCAACGATCTGGCCACCAAGCAATGCCGACCCTGCGAAGGTAGCATGCCGCCGCTTTCGCCCGCCGAAGTTACTGTGCTGATGCAGCAGCTCGATGGATGGGAATTTTCCGGGAAACTGATCGGAAAAGTCTACCATTTCAATAATTATTATCAGACCATGGCGTTTGTCAACGCGATCGCATGGATTTCACATCGCGAGGACCACCATCCGGACATTACCGTCGGTTACAATAAATGCCGCGTGGAATATAGTACTCATGCCATCGATGGCTTGTCCGAGAATGATTTTATCTGCGCGGCAAAAATCGATACCCTGTTCAAAATTTGAGCTCGACTCGCCGCTTCCCTGCCTCGTTACCCATTCCCGGGCAGATAGTCGCCGCGTTCGGCAGACATTTTCTCGTTAAAACCGCAAGTGATGCGGCGTTGTCCTGTGTGATGCGCGGGAAGAAGGGGGGCGCCGCGTGCGGCGACCGGGTGGAAATTCAACTCACCGCTGCGGGACAGGGGGTGATAGAAACCATTCTGCCACGTAGCGCGATACTGTATCGCAGCGATGTTTACCGCGAGAAACTCATCGCCGCCAATGTCACCCAGATGGTCATCGTGGTGGCCGCCGTGCCCAGCTTCAGCGAAGAATTGATAAACAGCTGTCTCGCCGCCGCCGAGAATCAGCGCATCAAGGCGCTGATCCTACTCAATAAAACCGATCTCACTGAACCGACACGCGCCGCCGTAGCCTCTCTCGCACTCTACCGGGAGCTTGGTTACCTGCTGCTGGAAATCAGCGCCAAAACCGATGTCGCGCCACTTTTACCCCACCTGCAAGGCCACCTCAGTGTCCTGGTAGGTCAATCAGGCATGGGTAAATCCACTCTCATCAATGCACTCATCCCCGCTGCGGAACGCGCCACTGCCGGGATTTCCGTCGCGCTCTATACCGGGCGCCATACCACTACGCATGCGCGACTGTACCATCTGGACGAGAATAGCCGCATCATCGATTCCCCCGGCGTGCAGGAATTTGGCCTGCATTATATCGACGGTGAAGATTTGGCGTGGGGATTCAGCGAGTTTCACCCTTATATCGGGCAGTGTCGATTCAACGATTGCCGCCACGGCGCAGAACCCGGCTGCGCACTCGCGCAAGCGGTCGGCGAAGGCAAGATCAGCAGGCGCCGCTTCGATTTTTATCACAAGCTGGCAGCCTGCCGGGCATAACCCGGATGTTTCATAAATTGACGCGCGCCCTTGCTGGTCTTTTGTTTCGTAT
>JAKDLC010000267.1 GCA_030453055.1 Nitrosospira sp. | reverse complement strand
GGGACTTAAACCCGCTAGACTTACTGCTGTTACTGCGAACGGACAGACCACGGTTCTCTGCTAGACTTTATCCAGCGCTCCTACGTCAGTCATGCCGCGTCGCGCCCGCCTGTCGCGCCCGCCTTGCCCTACCCGATATTCCCCTGCACAATGTGTTGATGACCATGTGCATCTTCTGATTTCGGATTATGGTTCCATAAAAAGCAGGTATCTTCCTTTGTGACTTCTTTGTGACTTTAGCGCGATGACGTGGCATGAATGAGCCGTTCGGCGTTATCTTTGGTATCGTAAATGTTGATGGTTGGCTGACCTTCTGCCGCTTTATTCATCCGTGCGCGGATTTCAGCCGCCATGTCATTGTTGCGCCGTACCGCCGGCCGTGCTTCCATCGCTTCGAACCAGCGCATGAAATTGGGAAATGCAGTCTTGTCGACGCCACGGTCCTTGTGTCCTTTGCACCACGGATAGGTCGCGATATCGGCAATCGTATATTCGTCGCAAGCGAGCCACTGACATTCGCCCAGCCGGTTCTCCAGCACCTGGTACAGGCGCAACGATTCGTTGTTGTAGCGATCCCGCGCGTACTGATTGTCCTTGGCCTGACCATTGAAGTGATTGGCCTGGCCGAACATGGGGCCGACATGCGCCACCTGGAAAAATAGCCACTGCATCGTGTCATAGCGCTTGCGCGCATCTCCTGGTAAAAACTTGCCGGTTTTCTCCGCAAGGTAAACGAGAATGGCGCCGGATTCCATCATTGTGTATGGCCGGCCTTCGGGTCCCTCCGTATCCATGATTGCGGGAATCTTGTTATTGGGGTTGAGCTTCAGGTGTTCGGGTTTGAACTGATCGCCGGTGCCGATATTGACGTCGACATGCCTCCATTCGATTCCGGTTTCTTCAAGCATGATCATTACCTTCTGACCGTTTGGTGTTGGGCTCGAATGCAATTCAATCATCTGTGCCTCCTTTTTGTTGCTTGCATTGAAGACAAGCTCATCATATGCCGTGAGTGCCCGCTTATTCAAATGCGTCGATGAACGAGTTTCCGAATTGGCGTGAACCGGGGGACCTGCTACAACCATTGTCGGATTACGCTCTCGCTAATCCAACCTACAAAAATTTTTGGCGCATCAAGCCAACATTTTCGCACAGCCGGTGGAATTACAAAGCCGTCATTCCCGCGAAAGCGGGAATCCAGACGCTGTCTGGAACGGGCCGTCATCCAGCAGCGGGTGAATTCGAGCAACCCGTGACCCATGGATTCCCGCTTTCGCGGGAATGACGAAGAATGGCGCTACATGCACTGATATAATTCTACTCTCCATTACCGGCGCATTCACCCTGTACTGATGCCGATGGGTAGCTGGCCATATGGTTTAACCTCGTACAGGATTTAACCTCTCGTCAATCTCAGGAACTCCCTTGTTTAAGATAATTGGAATTTTATTGGGCTATTACTTCGCGGGTATTTTCGGCGCGTTGATCGGATATATCGTTGGAAGTTTTCTCGACCGTTACAGAGCGTACGGTCCGGGCGGGATCAATCCGCTCACCACCGCTCATCGCCAGACAGTCTTCATTAAAACGGTTTTTATTTTAATGGGAAAGCTTGCTAAAGCGGATGGGCATATTTCCCGGGATGAGATTGCGCATGTCGAAAATTTTATGCAAAAGCTGGGCATGTCTTTGGAGCATCGCCAGCAGGCAATTGCCTGGTTCAAGCAAGGGACGGCGCCGGGTTTCGATATCGATGCGAACCTGAAGGAATTCATGGCGGTTTGCGGGCATACAGCCAGCTTAAGGCAGATGTTGCTGATCTATCTCATCGTCATGGCGCTGTCCGATGGGATACTGGATGCGGCTGAGGAGAGTCTGTTAAAGAATTTCGCTTTTCATCTGGGCTATGATCAGTCCGCGTTCAAGCAATTGCTGGATATGGTTTTGGGCCAGTCGCACTTTGCCGGCGGCCAGGCAACTTCCGCTTCCGCCCTGGACGATGCCTATAAAGCATTGGGCGTGACCAAGGAAAGTAGCGACCAGGAAATCAAACGCGCTTACCGAAAATTGATGAGCCAGTACCACCCCGACAAATTAATGGGGCAGGGGGTGCCGCAGGACATGATTTCCATGGCTACCGCACAAACTCAGGAAGTGCAAACTGCTTATGACTTGATTAAAAAGAGCCGCAATATGTAGATTGAATGTCTTGAGAAGATCCTCCTGTCTTCCGGTTTCAGGTGCCGGTTTCTCATAGGCCAAGCCGCATGCAGGGCGCATCCTGGCTGGTAACAATCCCCGCATACATAACCACGCATAACCACGACTTCGCCTGCTGGCAACCGCGCGGCGGATAACCAGCTACACCGCTATTTTTTTATGTTGCCTATCGTACAGAACGTCCTTGCAAGATTGAGATACCTTTGATTGCTTCTCCTGCCCGGCTACGCCAGAAAAGGGCCGATGGGAGCCAACTAGAGGAAACTCACACTTGAATACTCTCGCGACGCAACCGGCTGAAGTTTGGCCGTTGGCGGTTTATTTTTTTCTTGTCATCGCGCTGATGGCCGGGTTGCTGGCGCTTTCGTATGTCATCGGCGAACGCCACAGGGAGCGCGCGGCTGATGAGCCTTTCGAAGGCGGCATTGTTCCCGCCGGCCTTGCACCAGTGCGCCTTTCTGCCAAATTTTATCTGATCGCGATGTTTTTTGTGATTTTCGATGTAGAAGCCGTGTTTCTTTTTTCCTGGGCCATCGCATTCCGCGAGCTTGGCTGGCCGGGCTATATAGAGGTAATCGTATTCATCGGAGTCCTGGCGGCAGCCCTCGTTTATGTATGGCGGCTGGGCACCCTTGATTGGGGCTCCAGCGGACGCATTTCCGATGGACAATCAGGGACAAAAGGGGATTGATCGATGCGATGGTCGCTAAGCAGGCCTGACAAGGCAACGAATGAAGCTCCAACCGTTCGTGATAACCCCGGTTTTGAAGAGGACGGTCGTCGCAGCGTGCTGCTGGCGCGGCTGCAAGATCTCGTCGCGTGGGGCCGCAAGAACTCTGTTTGGCCATACAACTTCGGCCTCTCGTGCTGCTACGTTGAAATGGCGACCAGCTTCACCAGCAAATATGACATTGCCCGGTTCGGTTCCGAAGTGCTGCGCGCCTCGCCCCGCCAGGCCGATTTGATTGTAATTTCCGGTACCGTATTCATCAAGATGGCGCCGGTGATTCAGCGACTTTATGAGCAGATGCTGGAACCGCGCTGGGTCATCTCGATGGGCTCCTGTGCCAATTCAGGCGGCATGTACGATATTTACAGCGTGGTTCAGGGCGTGGACAAATTTATTCCGGTTGATATCTATGTTCCGGGTTGTCCGCCTCGGCCGGACGCTTTTATGGAGGGCCTGAATCTGCTCCAGGACGCGATTGGAAAGGAGCGACGTCCGTTGAGCTGGGTCATCGGTCCGCAGGGAATCGAGCGGCCGGACCGGTTGTCGCAGCGGGATCTCAAACGAGCCGAGAGAATGCGGGCAAGGACGCTGCGTGACCCCGACGAGGTATGAACCTAAATCCGGTAGTTGACCGCTCATTTAATAGATCAGCATTATGATTAATAACGATATTTCGTATTATTTGACGCTCACCTTCCGGGTGAGGCC
>JAKDLC010000027.1 GCA_030453055.1 Nitrosospira sp. | reverse complement strand
GGCTGGCTGGAGACATTCGCGCTGACCGCGATTGTACTGGTGGCGTCGTTCGCCTCTCAACAACAGGATCCTTTCCGTTTGAGCTGCGTCTTTCCCTGGCCGGTATTGGCTCCTTTACTGGCCGGATTACGCTACGGATTCGTTTATGGGTTTGTCAGTGCGCTGCTGATACTGGCGATATTGGGCGCAGCCATCAACCAGCAGTGGCAAGTCTCTGCCGAATTTCCGCTGCCATGGGCGATTGGCGTTGTTGTCGTGGCGATGGTGGCCGGAGAGTTCCGTGACATGTGGGGGCGTCGCCTGCACCGGCTTGAGGGCGCCTATCAATATCGTGCGGAACGTCTTGAAGAATTTACACGTAATTATCAGTTGTTGCGCTTATCGCACGATCGTCTCGAGCAAACGGTGGCGAATAGCGGGCTGTCATTGCGGGAAGGCATCATGCATTTACAATCGGCGCTCGATGCTATCGATGGCCTCCATGGACCGATGGAATCGTCACTACAAAAACTCATTGAATTCGTGGCGGAATACGGCTCGCTCACACAGGCTTGTATTGTGGGCATGGCGGGCGACCGTATCGACGCAACCCGGATTCCGGCCCGTATCGGGGCGGATTTCAAAATCGATGACAACGACGTCGTAGTAAGCACCGCGTTGGAAAGCGGCGAGCTGGCGGCGGTAAATTTCGTAGAGGAAAGCGCGGTGGATCAAAACCCGTTGTTGGCTGCAATTCCCGTGGCCGACTCAACCGGTGAAATTCACGCCATGCTGCTGATAAGATCCATGCCATTTTTTGCGTTTCACGAGAATAATCTGAAACTTATCGCGGTACTTGTGGCGCACGGCGTCGACCACCTTCGTTTTGGCGCGGCCACTTCCTCCACTGCGCGTTTTATGGCTTCGTTTGAGCGCACGTATCAGGATTTCCGGGAATTCAAGCTCGACGCAACGCTTCTGAGGCTGTCGGGTGAACATGCGGATGTCATGGCTGCTTACGAAAAACTCAGATCTTCGATCCGCGCGATCGATCTGATCTGCATGACGCAGGAGAAAGGCCAGCCGGTCATCTGGACCATGCTGCCTTTAACCGGCGCCGTAGAGGCGCAGGCATGGATGCAGCGGGCGGATGGCGTCCTTGCGAAGGTGACGAGCGAGCTGTTGACCATCGATGAAATCGATCCGCAAAGGATTCGTTCCCTGGAGCCGCTCTGATGATTCGTCTGCCCATGCTGTTGGGGCTGGCGGCAGAGGCGCTGGCCGGCATACTGCTCTGGTTGAGCGGGAGTGTCTGGATTGTGTTGGCCGCCGTCATCGCGCACGCTGTTTCATCCTGGTATTTTGCGCAGGGTTTCTGGCGGCTGCTTCCGCGCCGGTACAAACTGCCCGCGCGAAGAACTTTAAGTTTATTGTTCATTTTTTTATGGATACTGCCGGTACTCGGTGCGGCGGGATTGCTATGGAGTGTCATTGGCGCGCTGAAACGTCCTCGCAACCGCGCCTTGCAGAATGTAAGGATCATTCCGCTACCGGAGCTGCCGTTTTCGCCCCCCGTCATTTTTCCGACGCCGCCCTACAGCCAGGGCGCGTTGCGCCAAATCGTGCATTTCGCCGAGCGGCCATTGAAGCGGTTGAAAGCGGTGATGGCGACGCGGCACATGCCGCCACGCGAGGCCATGGTAGTGTGGGCGAAAGCGACCCGCGATCCCGTCGATGACGTGCGGTTGCTGGCTTACGCCATGAAGGATCACAGCGAAAAAAAACTGGTTGACCGGATCCTGGCATTGACCGAAGCGCTGCCGGATGTTCCGGTTCGTATGCGAAACGGCTACCATAAAACAATTGCCGCGCTATGCTGGGAGCTGGTGTATCACGGTCTGGCGCAAGGCGCAGTCAGGCAGCATTGGTTGCAGACCGCCCGGCGCCATATGGGGCTTGTATTTGCTCCATCCATACGAGCGGCCGATACATCCGCGGCGCCTGCGGCGTTCGATGCGAACAGTATATTATATGGACGGATTTTACTGGATTCGGGTGATCTCGCGTCGGCGAGAGAGGCCTTTGACAATGCCCGGATCGGCGGCATGGATGAGCAGAAAATTCTGCCATGGCTTGCGGAAATCGCTTTCAATGAACGAAAATTTTCAGAGGTCAGGCGTTATTTGTCGGCACTTACGCGGTCCGGCGAAAAGGGGCGGGAAATGGCCCAGGTGAAGGCATGGTGGAGCAAGTGAATAACGACACTGCGACAAGGGTGGCGCAGGCGGCGCAAACAGGCGGCCCGGTGGCCGATATCGCCTTATTGCTCGAAGGCACTTATCCTTACGTCCGTGGCGGCGTATCGGCATGGGTTCACCAGATTATCAGCGGCCTGCCGGAAATCACATTCGCCGTTATTTTTATCGGCGGCGAGCGGAAAATGTATGGCGCTGCACAGTATCAGTTTCCGCCCAACGTGACACATGTCGAAACGCACTATTTGCTGCGCCAGGATGAACGTCCTCAAGCCGGGACGGCGCGCAAGGGCAACCGCCGGGCTTTTTCCGAAATAGGCGAGTTGCATGCGCACTTGCGGCAATCCGGACGGATGTCCGGCGAGGACATGATGAATGCATTTGTCAAGCTGGGTTCCGGGGAGGGGGTCGGCGAAGAAGACTTTCTGTATAGCGAGGCATCGTGGGATTACATTACGCAGCAGTACCGTGAGCGCTGCACGGAACCTTCGTTCGTCGACTATTTCTGGGCCGTGCGAGCCATGCATGCTCCCCTGTTCGTATTGGCGGATATGGCGGCCAGGTTGCCGCCGGTTAGGGCCGTCCATGCCATTTCGACAGGTTACGCGGGATTGCTGGGCGCGATGATTCGGCTGCGACGCGGTATCCCGTTCGTGCTCACCGAGCACGGCATCTACACCAAAGAGCGGAAGATCGATTTGGCCCAGGCGACATGGATCCATGATCATAACGATGATGTCTGCAATACGCTGCACGATGAAATGGGGTATATCCGCGGCCTCTGGATTGCATTCTACGAACGGATCGGTCGCATGGCCTACGCGCAGGCGTCGCCCATTGTCAGCTTGTATGAGGGCAATCGCCTGAGACAGATCGCGGACGGCGCGGAGCCTGAAAAAACGCGTGTCATCACCAACGGAATCGATCTGCAACGCTACCAGGCCGCGCTTGAAAATCGCCCGAAGGAGATTCCGCCGGTTCTGGGGTTGATCGGGCGCGTGGTGCCCATCAAGGATATCAAAACGTTCATTCGCACATTGCGCATGCTGGTCGATGAGCGGCCCGACGCGCAAGGATGGATCGCGGGTCCCGAGGATGAAGACCCCTCGTATGTGAATGAATGCAAGGAATTGGTCATCAGCCTCGGTTTGACCAGCCATGTCAAATTCCTGGGCTTTCAGAACATGATCGAAATTCTTCCGCAATTGGGTTTGATGGTATTGACCTCGATCAGCGAGGCGCTGCCTTTGGTGGTGCTCGAGGCGTTTGCCAGCGGCGTACCCTGTCTGGCGACGGATGTAGGATCATGCCGCGAACTCATCGAAGGCAGCAGCGAGGAGGACCGCGCGCTCGGCGCGGCCGGCAGCGTGGTCCACATCGCAGACCCGGAAGGAGCGGCAAAAGCGGCGCTTGAGTTGCTCAGCAATGCTGAACGTTGGCGCACGGCACAGCAGGCGGGCCTTGAGCGCGTGAAGCGCTACTATGACGACAAGCTGATGTTCTCGTCCTATCGAAACCTTTATGTGCAGGCGTTGAATGATGCTGCGCAACCGTCTGAAGCCCTGTCGGCCTGAATATGACGAGCATAGGTTCCGAAATTCGCAGTATCCTGGAGCGCGACAGCTACTGGTCGGTATTGCGCGCCTATGGTTACGCGGGTTTAGTCAGCGGCGGCCCCTGGGTGCTTTCCATCCTGAGCATCGTGATGATCGGCGTTCTCGCCGTCACCCTGGGCGTCACCCAGAAGGAAGTCAACGCCTTTCAGATTTGCGTGACCTATCTGATGGCGGGATCATTGATCTGGACCGGCGGCATGCAATTAATGTTTACGCGTTTTGCCGCAGACCGAACTTATGCAGGCGATAAAGCCGAGGTGTTGCCAAATCTGTTTGGGGTGCTGCTGGTTACGATGGCGGGCGGCTTCGTGTGGGTCGCGCCTTTCATTCTCTGGTCTTTCGAGGGCCCGTTTTTTCAACAATTATTGTTGTTGAGCAATTTCATCATACTGAGCGGCCTGTGGATCACCCTTATTTCGCTGGCGGGGATGAAAGCCTATCGTCGTATCCTCTGGACATTGGCCAGAGGATATTCTATTGGCATCGTCGTGGCGCTCCTGGCGTCTCCATGGAAGCTGAACGGCCTGTTGCTGGGCGTTTTGACCGGCCACGGCTACCTGTTATTTTCGTTTCTGCACTACCTCGTGCGCGAATATCCGGGACGCTCTCTGCTCAAATTCGATTTTTTCCGTAATCGTCGCAGTTTTTATAGTTTATTTGCGATCGGCACCCTTTATTATCTGGCGATATGGGTCGATAAATTCATTTTCTGGTTTGTGCCGGTTACTTCCGAGGCGGTCATCGGCCCCTTGCGGGCTTCCATTATTTACGATCTTCCCATTTTCCTGGCCTACTTGTTCATTCTGCCCGGCATGGCCGTGTTTTTAGTGAGCATGGAAGCCGATTTTGCCGAACAGCATGAGCGTTTCTACCGCGCTGTCAGGGAAGGCGACACCCTTATGCACATCGAGTACAGGCGCGATAAAATGGTATACGCTGCACGCCAGGGCATCTACGAGATTTTCAAGGTGCAGGGCTTGACGGTCGTGCTGTGTCTGTTGTGGGGCAGGGACCTGTTGCATGTGGTGGGAATCTCCCCACTATATATACATTTATTCTATATCGATGTCGTTGCGGTCAGCGTGCAGGTATTGCTGATGGCGATACTCAACGTGCTTTTTTATCTCGATGCCCGCCGGGAGGTGCTGATCATTACGTCATGTTTTTTCATCACGAATATGATATTCACCTTTGCCACGTTGCACCTGGGTGCGGAAACTTTCGGTTACGGGTTTGCCGCCTCGGCGACGCTTTCGGCATTTCTCAGCCTGTTCATCCTGTCGCACAAATTCAATCGGCTGGAGTATGAAACTTTCATGTTACAGAACTAGCGGATGATGGGGGGTCTGCATCCCGCCGGTATACCAGCATCTCATACCCCGTCACCGACCAGTCGCGGTCCGGCTGTCTGGTGTAGCCCCGCTTTTCATAGAGCCTGTGCGCGCCGGACATGGGCGCCTCGCTCGATAGCACCAGGGCGTTCAGTCCCAGATTTTGCACTTGTCTCATGGCGTCGGACAAAAGCATTGCGGCGATACCTTGCCGCCTTGCTTCGGGCGCCACTGCCAGCATCCGCACTTCAAGCTCATCAGGTTCGGCGATCTCGGCCCACTGGCTTCCATGCAGCGCGAGGGTCACCGTTGCAACGATGTCGCCATTCAGTTCCGCAACCAGCACCGTGGCGCCGGATATCCTCGCGGCCGCGTCACGCAGCCGCGCAGCATACTTTTCACTGATCGGGAACCCATCCGCGCGGTACGCCCTCTCGGTTAATTCGCCGACAGTTGCCGCGTCCCTTTCCTCCGCCATGCGTATATTCAGTGCCATTGCTTTGCCCTTTACCCGGTCCGATGCTACTCCGGCTCGCGTCCGCCTGTCGAGATATCTCACACCTCAGGGGCTGATGGCAACATTCGATTCCGGTGGGTTCTATTCGTCCGGAATGGCAGGTTCCACAAAATACATCTGGACAGTGTTGTTGGCTAAGCCTTCCGGGGTGCTGCCGTAACTGTCGATGTCAAATTCGGCCTTAGTCCGCTCGTAGATGTGATACGGTTCCAACTCCCTCGCAGTGAGCAAGATGACTCTCTGCTGGTAATCCTTGTTCACCCAGACGACAGCGCCTCGACCTGCCGCAACATCGTGTTAATCGCGGGATCTTGAAGGTTGCGCAGGTAGCCGACCCACCGCCTGTCTCAAACTGAGCGCCATGATCTTGCTCCCCGTCTACGCCTTGGCCTTGGCTGCTTCGGTCAGCACATCGCTCACCGAACGCGCAACCACGTACTTGGCCGGATTCTCACCAATCGCCAGCGCCCGAAAATGCGCCTTGCCGCATTCGATCTTGGCGCCTTCCTTGTCGCGGAAATCGTCAGTGAACAGGCTGCTCTTTGTCTCCACTACGAAATAGAGGCGCTGCGCGCCGTCCTCCTCCACCAGCACCGCCCAGTCGGGGTTGTAGCTGCCCAGCGGCGTGGGCACCCTGAACCAGCCGGGCAGTTTCGCGTAGAGCTTAATGGCGTCGTTTTTTTCCATCGCATCGGCAAAGTCCCGCTCCGTCGTCGAGTCGTACACCACGTGCTCGTAGATGGATTTTCTCGTGTCCATCAGCATGTTCTTGAGGTAGCCGGTGAGCTCCTCCTGATCGAACAATTCCTGGGCATAGAAATGTTCGTCCCCCAGCTTCTGGTACTTGATACCATCCACCAGCGCCAGCCGCTTGCAATGGTTGATCGTTTCGGCAGCCAGCTCAATGAACTGCTGTGGATTGCGCTTGAAATCATCAAGCCGCCCGCTGCCGGTCAGGATGCTCGTAATGGTGCGGCGTGTGAGCTGAATTTGGTCCTGCAAATCGGTGAGCAAGTCTGGAAGCTCGATGTTCGTCTCGTCCAGGACGACGGTTGCCGCACCGGCCTTCTCCGTGGCTTCCACGCCTGCCTCGCCGATGGCGATGCCGGCCTTGCGCCATTGCAGGCGGGCCTTGGCGATCGCCGGGGCCTTTCGCAGTGCCGCGATGCAGTTCGTTACCAGCTTGGCGTTGTCGAACTGTACGCGGTACGTGGTCTGGTGCTTGACCCGATTCCACAGCGCCTTGAACTCGTCGCTGAGATAGATGCTCTTGCGCAGGGACACCTGCTTGCGTTCGTCAGCGTTCCTGATCTCCAGGCGGCCCGACACTTTGCGCAGCACTTCGACGATCTGGCCGCGTTGCGTCTCGAATTCCGCTGGTAGTGCCAGCGTTCCGTCTTTCAACGCCGTCTTCAGCGAATCCCGCACCTTGCCATTGGCGTCGATGTGGCCTGCGGCCATGAAGTGCTCCCACAGCGCCTTCGACTGATCGACGCCCAGCGGCACGGTCTGGCCGTCGGGTGCCGTCACCGCAATGGCAGCAAATCGGTGCCGTTCCACAATGCCAAAGCGAATGCCCGTGTCGGCCTCAATTTCCTTCTGCAGGTTCTCGGCGAACTGCTCGTAGTTCTCGGTGGCAATCACAGTCAGCGTGTTGACCTCGAAGCCACGCACGCGGTCGCCGTGTCGGTTAACGCACAAGCGAAGACCCCGGCCAATGGTCTGGCGACGCTCACGTTCGGTCTGGATGTCACGCAGCGTGCATATCTGGAAGACGTTGGGGTTGTCCCAGCCTTCCTTCAATGCCGAATGGGAAAAAATGAACTTGAGCGGCGTCTCGAAACCCAGCAGCTTCTCCTTCTCCTTCATAATCAGGTTGTAGGCGCGCTCGGCGTTCTCGCGGCTGCCCGCATTGCTTTCGCTGGTGTCCGTCCAGCCGCCTTTCTTGTCGATGGAGAAATAGCCGTTGTGCACTTCCTCGACAGCATGGTTCAAATCCACTTCGGCAAACAGGCTCTGATACGCCGGCAATTTGGCCGCACGCCGGTATTCCTCTTCAAAGAGGCGGGCGTAGTCGCCCTTCACCGGATTGCCCTCGGTGTCGTATTGGCGGTACTTGTTCACCGCATCGATGAAAAACAGCGACAGCACCTTGATGCCCAGCGGGCGCAGGCGCTTTTCCTTGTCCAGGTGTTCCTTGATGGTGCGACGGATCATTTCCCGTTGCACGGCCAGGACATTGACGTCGCCATGCGACTGGCCCAAGGCCAAGTAGGCTTCACCACCGGGATAGCGCAGTTCCAGAAACTCCTCGCCTTTGGCGGTATTGATCTCGCCAACGCGGAAGTCGGCGTAGATCGCCCGCTTGGCCGACTGCTCCAGGTCGTCTCCGTCGCTCACGGTGACTTCCTGCCGCTTCACCCCGCTGGCGGTGGCCACATCGAGCTCGACCTTGGCGCCGATCATGCCACGGCGGTTGGCTACCGACACCAGCCGAACAAACGGCTTGTTGTGCGCATCCTCCACGGTAGCCGAAGCCACTTCGATCTGCTTGACCAGCTTACGTTCGTAAGCATCAACGGCGTCCAGGCGGAACACCATGTGGTGTTTGTCCACGTGGGTGGCGGAGTAGCGCAGCGTGCACAGCGGGCTCATCGCGTCGAGCGCGGTCTTGCCCGCACCCGTCAGGCCACCGTCTACGCTCTGTGGTTCATCGACGATCACAATGGGCCGAGTGGCCTTGATCAGATCGATGGGCTTCTCGCCGCCGGTCTTTTCACTGTCCTTGTAGAGGTTGTTGACCTCCTTTTTGTTGATGGCGCCGACCGTGACCACCATGATCTGGATGTTCGAACTGGTGGCGAAATTGCGCACCTGCCCGAGCTTACTTGAATCGTAGAGGAAGTAGTCAAAGGACACGCCTGCGTACAGCCCCCTGAAGTGCTCCTCGGTGATCTGCAAGGTCTTGTAGACCCCTTCCTTGATCGCCACCGACGGCACCACGATGACGAATTTGCTGAAGCCGTAGCGCTTGTTCAGTTCAAATATGCTGCGCAGATAGACATAGGTCTTGCCCGTGCCGGTTTCCATCTCCACGGTGAAGTCGCCTGACGCCAGCGTGCCGGAAGGCGGCAGGCCGCCGCGCAACTGGATATCCACCAGGTTCTTGTGCAACTCGTCGTCCAGCAGCGTCAGGCGGTTACCGATACCCAAATCGGACTCGGTCACGCCCAACGTCATTTGGTGCGACACGGTGCCGGGGAACATATCGTCGGCAACGGCGGGCGGAGCCTTCATCGTCACCGTGAATTCGGTGCGGCATACCTCCTGACCACGGAACAGGTCGCAGACAGCCTCGATGGCTTGCAGTTGGTAATCGAGGTTGGGCTCAAAGTGGAGTTTCATGGCGTACCTCCCTGTACGCCACCCTTCGGGCAGCCTCCGGTGCCAAACGGTGGTCCTGCCGTTTGGTCATGAGTATTTTCCTGAGTTGGTATGGTTGTGGAGCGCCCACGCTCAACAACGACGATAGGGGAGTGTATTTCTTGTCTTGTGCTCCACAAATGGGGTAGTGGAGTAGGGCGACTACACAATGCGCTCATAGCATATCCCTCCCTTCGGCAAGGTTGATCAGGCGCGGGAAGCACAGAATGGCGGCCCGGCGACCGCTGCCCGCCCGAATTTCGCGCAATATCCCGGCCTTTTTCAATTGTCGCAAAAGGCCCAGCGTCGTTTTCTCATGAACGCTATATTCCGCCACCAGTTGTTGCGCCAGATCCGAGGTGCGGAATATGGGCTTGCTGAAAATCGCATCGAGCAAATGTAGTGCGTACTGCGAATGGGTGGTTTCCTGAATAACAACCTTCATCTCGTCGTACAACGCCTTGATGGCACCGACACGCTTGCCGTTTTGCACGGCCTGTTTGGCCATGGCGCGCAAGAAAAACGCGATCCAGCCGTTCCAGTCACCCTCGGTCGAAATGGCCGTCAGGCGTTGGTAATACTCGTCCCGGTGATTCTCCAGATACTCGGACAGGTAGAACATGGGCTGGGATAGCGCACGCTTCTGGTACAGAAACAGCGGGATCAGGATGCGCCCGATACGCCCGTTGCCGTCCTTGAACGGGTGGATCAGCTCAAACTGGGCGTGCACTACGGCGGTTTGCAACAGAAAATCCACATCGTCACCGTCCAGATAACGCTCCCAGGCCTGCAAGTGATTTTGCATCTGCAAGGGGCTGGGCGATACAAAACTCGCCTGCTCAATGGTGCAACCTTGCCTGCCTATCCAGTTCTGATCGACACGGAATTCACCCGGAGTCTTATCCTTCCCGCGCACGCTGCCCATAAGAATGCGGTGCAACTCGCGCACAAAACCCAGCCGAATCGGGTAAGCCTGCAAGTATTCGCGCGCCCGGTACAGTGCCCGTCGGTAGTTGGAGATCTCCTGAATATCCTTGTATTTCTCGCCTTCCTTGAGCAATCCGGCTTCCTGCTCCAGCACCTCATCTACCGTAGCTTGGGTGCCTTCGATTTTGGAAGAGAGCACCGCTTCCTGCGTCGTTAAAGGTGACAACATCACCGCCGGGTTGGGGATGCCTTGCAACAAACCGTCGTAGCGGGCGAGCGCGGCATTGGCCTGCCCTACTATAGGCAGCAGCAGGCGGTGGTCCAGATTGTTCAGCGGCAGATTGTTGGGAACGTAGGGCTGCATAACGATTTCCCCTTACAAACTGCGCACGTTCTGGATGCCGTGCTGCTCCAGGATCGCGGCCAGATTGGTCTTCGCTATGTCGTCAGCAAAGGCGCTGTCACGGAACACGCAGGCGGTGTCACCGGCAGGCGCGAGTTCCTTGTGCCAGGTGACGATGCCTTGTGCGAGGACTTCCACGTCCTCGCGGCCAATTGCGGGGCTCAGGCAGGCCATCAACACGCCGCCGCCGACCGAATGCACTTCACGGCCAGTGACCGTGCGCTGCTCGATGGGCACACACAGATCGAGGCCGAGCTTGAGCAACAACTCGTAGAGAATGTCGGACTCGGAGCGGCCCTCGACCAGATGATCCTGGTGGGCGAACAGGGCCTGCTCTAAATTGGCAGGGTTGGGGTTCCAGGCGCGGATATTGGACGTATCGAGCTTGAAGACGCGGAAACCGGTATCGCCCGCAAACAAAGGGTTCTCGGCCCTGACCTTGGCTGCCGCACGACGGAGGCGCTCTTTGGTCAATTCAGCGATGGTGCGGGGCTTTCCAATTTTGTCGCAATATTCCGCAGCTAACTTCTGATTTTCCTCCGCTGGACCAAGTGGCTCTGGAATTTGAGCCAAGACATACCGTCTAGTCCCGGTATCTTTGGCGTTCTGCTCCATCACGGCATGACCGCAAGGCCCCGACCCAGCAAAAAAATCCAGAAATATCCCATCCTTGCCATGAACCATTTGAACAAAGTACCGGATCAGGTCGACAGGCTTTGGGTAGCCGTTAAAATATACCCCAATCTCATTTAGCTGCGCAGTTGCCTTCTGCGCCCCGCCAAATCCGTTGAGAACAGAAATGACATGGCTTTGATAATCAGAGCGACGCTTAAAGACCTCAATCGCACCCGATTTTGCAATCAGGAATGAGGTTTCTTGCCCTTTACTGTCTCTAATCGGTGCGCAATTATTTTTGATGAACTCAAGCGCCAAATCTTTGGAACTCCAACCACTTTCAACAATGACGGCGCTCATAAGCTTTCCATTTTCGACGATGGCATCACCAAGGTAAGAAGGCCAGGGTGTTTCTCTCGCGGTTATGACGCCGTTTTCAAAGTCGGCCGGAAATCCCTTAGGCAGAGTAATCTTGCTAATGGGGTTCTTGGGTCCGTTTTTTACGATAGTGTTTCTGATTTCCGGTCGGAATAATTTGCTGCCTGTGGGCGTGCTAGGATCGACCACTGGTGGATGCGCAAAACCCTCGACGGATTTTGCATAGAGCAAGATATATTCGTGGCAATTTTTTATCTTTGCTTGATTATCAAAATTGCCGTCTGTCCGCCAGCTAAACTGGGCAAGGAAATTTTCCTCACCAAAAATCTCATCGAATAGGGTTCGCAGCCGAGGGGCTTCTATATCATCTATGGAGCAGAAAATTACACCGTCTTCCTTCAGTAGATTCCGAGCCAGCTTCAACCGCGGATACATCATATTCAGCCAGTCAGTGTGAAACCGGCCGCTGGCTTCGGTGTTGCTGCTGATCTTCCGTCCACCTTCAATCTGTCCAGTTAGCTCCAGATAGTTCCTGACGTTGTCCTGAAAGTTGTCCGGATACACGAAGTCCTTGCCGGTGTTGTAGGGCGGGTCGATGTAGATCATCTTGACCTTGCCCGCATAGCTTTTTTGCAGCAGCTTCAACACTTCGAGGTTGTCGCCCTCGATCATCAGGTTTTGCGTAGTATCCCAGTCCACGCTCTCACCCAGGCAAGGGCGCAGCGTGCCGGTGCTGGGTGTCAGCGCGATCTGGCGGGCGCGGCGCTTGCCATGCCAGCTGAGACCGTATTTTTCCTCGGCATCGGTGACTGTCGCATCACCCACCAGTTGCTTGAGCACATCCACGTTGATGGCGACGCCACTGGCATTTTCCGTCAGCAGTTCTGGAAACAGCGCCTTGAGCTGGGCAATGTTTTCCGCCTTGAGGTCGGCGGATTGTGTTTCAGCATCTTGCGCGGTAAGTTTTTGCATCATTTTCTCCATCACTCGTTCGATATTCATGGCCGTTGGCGTGCTGCGGCCAGTTGTGCCTGCACGCGCTTGAGTGCGAGGTTCAGCTCCACCTGCCGCGCTTGAGGTGCGGGCGGATCAGATCGATGACTCGATCGGTGCCCGTGTTGTGGATCAGTTTCATTGTCAGCGACCACCTTTCGATGAATCAGGGCTGCCATCCCCATGATCCACAGATGACTGCCGGGCAATCCAACGGTCGATGTCCACGCGCGAGAACCGCCACGTCCCACCCACCTTGAAGGCTGGAATCTTCTTGGCCGCCGCCAGCCTGTAGATCGTCCGCTCGGTGACCTTCAGGTAGTCCGCGACCTGCTTGATGGTGAGGATCTCAGCCTCACTGGTACTTGTTGACATGTTCATGGCCAATTTAGGTAAAACCACGACAGGATAGTACAAAATTTTCAAATCAACAATG
>JAKDLC010000266.1 GCA_030453055.1 Nitrosospira sp. | reverse complement strand
TGAATGTTGGAAATACTCAATCAGCAAATATCCGGGCGTTTCTGGATGAGAACTAACTGGCACGAAGTCCAGTAATTGCGCGAAAATTGTTTTGCCGCGATTCATGTTGCCACCCCGTCTGCCGATTAAATCGGAGACGATACCGCTTTATGGCCACAGGCAGTTTCAAATCGCCGGAATGAGCAATCATGTCAAATACGGCTTCAATAAAGGGTTTTGGCCAAGCGGACTTAAAATCTACCGGACAGTAGTGGTAATTTTCAATCGATTACGGCGCGCAATCGCGCGGACGCTACTCATTACCTCGCTTGCCACCATGGGTGGCTGCCACTTGCTGACGAATCGGCTCGGCGGGGCCTTTGAACCTGTTCCTGAAGATCTTAAGGCAGAACTGAGTCCCGGAGCCGCCGCACTGGTCGATTTGGCGTTCGCCGGTCTGGACCGGTCGCGTCTTGCCGATGCGCACGTGCATCATATTTCCCGCGAGATTCATCCCAGCTGGCAATCGTGGTCGAGTCCCATCCGCCGGCTTCGCACCGATATGTTCCTGAGCGGGGCAGGGGTCGTATGGGCGGAGGATGTTGAACAGCGCTATATCGAGCGGCTTGAACGGCTGGCCGCGCACTTTCCCGGCGGAACGTCGTTTTTTCTCTATGCGCTCGACCGGACACACGATGCGGAGGGTAACCCGCAGCCGGACCACACGCCGATCTATGTCTCCAATGATTCGGTCTGGGAGGTTGCGCAGAAGTCAGCCGCCAACTTCGTTCCGATCATCTCGATTCATCCCGCTCGACCGGATGCGATCGAGCAGCTTCACCGCTGGGCCGCGCGCGGCGTCCGGTACGTCAAGTGGCTGCCCGGCACCATGAAGATCGATCCGGCTGATTCTGCGCATGATGCGTTCTATCGCGCCATGCGCGAGCATAAAATGATCCTGCTCAGCCATACGGGCGACGAGCACGCGGTGGAGACGGTGGATCAGGAACTTGGCAACCCGCTGCGCCTGCGCCGGGCGCTTGAGCGTGGTGTAACGGTGGTCGCGATCTCGATGCGCCAACGCGTGCATCCGATTCATTGCCGGGTTCAAGCCGCGTGCCCGGCATCGACCTGTTGATGCGGATGATGGATGAGCCGGCGTACGTAAAATACCTCTATGCGGAAATTTCCGCGATCACGTACTTTAACCATCTCGATGCACCGCTGCGGCGTCTGCTTGCGCGGCCCGATCTTCACCATCGGCTCATCAACGGCAGCGACTATCCAATCGTCGGTCTCAACGTCGTGATTCAGACCGGTGCGCTGCAACGGGATGGATTCATCACAGCTGACGAGCGGCAATGGCTCAACGAGATCTACCGCAAGAACCCGCTGCTCTTCGATTTTGCCGTCAAGCGCACTGTGCGTCACCCGGATACGGGTGAGCCGTTTCGCCCTGAAGCCTTCCTGCTTCCCGAACATTGGCCACGCGCCACTAATCCCTGACTTGATCGCATTCAAGCGTCAAATAATCCAAAACATCGTTATTAGGCGATGGCCGCATCGAGATCGACAACAATGCGGCCGAGCGTTCCCTGCGCGCCATCGCCGTTGGTCGGAAGAACTAGTTGTTCGCCGGTTCTGATGCCGGTGGCGAACGCGCCGCCGCAATCTATAGCCTGATCGGTTCGGCCAAGTTTAATGGCCTCGACCCAGAGGCTTATCTGCATTTCGTCATCGATCGCATTGCCGATCATCCGGTCAATCGGATTGCCGAGCTACTGCCTTGGGCGGTGGCTGATCAGGTCAACTCGACAGACGCACCGCTCATCGCCGCTGCTGCTTGATTACGACAGCGTCAGCAAAAAACGGTATCTACCGCACGCTTACCCAGGTTAGCCGCCTGGCGCGGCGAAGATAATCGCAAACCGTGGTCGGCGATGCACCGATGGCGCGGGAAATATCCCGGTTGGAGCGGCCGCATTCGTGATGCAGCCGCAATTTTTCTGTAATCTTGCGCATAAATAACCTGTTGTTGGCCATGTGGGACTTCCCGGAGAAATCTCCGAGGTTGCCACGGTTATCCCGCGTACCGCTACATCTTTATTTTACCGTCCAGTTTGCCGTGGAATCAGTGTCCAGTTTGAACCGGAGTTCGCAATCAGGGCATTGGGTGTTCTTCCAAAACTTGTTTAAGCTCTTGGTGCGTTTTTTTTATCTCTTCATGCACATACTGTGCCCTGGGCGTGAACATGTAGGCGAGAGTGTAATCCATCCGGAAATCTGGATCGCTGTGATCATCATGACAAAAGTATTTGTGCTGAAATATACTCTTGTGCGCACGACTGGTTGTGTCGACTAAGCTTTTTGAGCTCTCAAGCGATTCGTTTAATCGTAAATAGATGAACTCATAATCGAAATGGGATGGGGCTATCCTTTCCTCAGGTGCAAGGTCCTGGTCTATAGCCACAAGCGCTCTTTGCAACAGGAAGGAAAAATCCCGGACGGAGTCCAGCTGCTCGCCGGTATGTTTGATTATCTCGTCTCGCCCTACCAACATAGTTGAGATGAGATTTAACAGCAATTTCCACTGGGCAAAGTATAGTTGAGGCAACCGCGGAAAGATAAGATCAAGATTTTTGCGCGAGATGATACGACTGGATTCCTGTGCGAAATAGAGATATCTTGAAATAAGGTATGCATTTTTTAGTATTGGTGGAATCTTGCTGTCTTCTCGCTTTTGGAGCTTTAAATAATCGACAATCTTCTTCCCTGCAATGGTGAGTTGTACATTTGAAAGATTCTTAAGTATTTTATTTACATCGCACCCTTTCTCATTTATGGTCACCAGCTTTTTGTCGATATGTTGGCGATTCAAGTCACGAGCACAAATCCAACGCAGGAGTATCGCAGGTCTGACGGAGAAACCACTCACGCCCAGAATTCCCGGTAGGTAACCCGGTATGTTTTTGTGGGATTCATATACTTCGGGTTTTATTTCTATTTTGCGCTTCACGTAATGAGCCCAACACAGGGTAGCAACGAGCTTATGGGCCCACAGTGAGTTCTGCCAAAAAAGTGCTTCATTAACCGGGTAGTTTCCATCCGTTTCCGGTCTGAGAAGCATATCAAAAAGTTTAGTGATGTTCATTTCATGGGCATTGTGCCTACTAGTGAGGTCATAAATTAGTAACGTCTTGTTGCTGTGGGAGGTTTCCAGTTGCCGGGCCTTCTCAATACAACGGATAGCGTCTGCACCTCTCGTAAGTATCAACTTGTGTACGTTTTCAGTTAAAGTTAGTAACTCTTGCCTATATTTATAATCGATGTCTTTATCATCGCTAAATGTACTGTAGTCAAAGACATCCAAGATGGCGGTATAGTAGCTGATGGCTTTGATGTGGGTAATAGCGGCACTAATGTATAAATAATTTTGCTCGAAGAGTGTTGCCGCGCGTTTCAGTGGATCATCAATAAATGCTTCACTGGTTGGTTTGATTTTTGAAAGGAGTTTGACGCCGGGGTTATAGGAAAAGCTTGAAAGATATTTTAATAGCTTTTCGGAAAACTCGCGTTCACCCATTGATGATGGTGTTGTTCCGCTGTCTCTATCGAATAACTCACGTGATTGACGCACCAAACTACACTCCACAAGCACTAACTGTGCTTTGCCGCTCAGGTAGGCATCTCGTGCGTCAAGGAATGACAGGGTTTTTCCATGCTTAC
>JAKDLC010000265.1 GCA_030453055.1 Nitrosospira sp. | reverse complement strand
CCTTGGCGATGCAGGCAGCAGAGCAAGGCATCAGCCTGAATCGACTAGCAAGTGCCAAGCTGGCCGGATGAACGTGAAATCATCCTGACGCCTTGACCATATCGGGCTAGATGATCGGTTCACGCTTATTATCACGGATATGCAGACTGAATAATTCCCCCGGGTCACCCGTTATCCGGCTTTCCGTAGCCGCATCGCCAAGGTCGTTCTCGAAGATCGCCGGGTCGAGCAGACTCGAATCGTAATCTCCCGCTTGACCATGGTTGATAAACAGGCCGGCGCCAGCGAGCACGCGATAGCTGTGCAAGAGTCCGGACGGAATGAAAACGCTGCTCGGACTTTCGACCACGAACGTCTCAGCCCCCAAGCGCACCTCTACTGTCAGCCCGCTCAAGTCCGGGCCATGCCCGATGAATAGAAAAACGCTGTCGACGCAGTGCCGGTGAGCATCGACATGTCCTTCCCCATGGTCGTCCATCTCTGGTATGCGTCGGACAGTGCAGTATTGACGCGCATCCGGTACAACCCTGTCATCGAGCATCACGTAGCGATCACCGGGCTCTCGCTGACGAGGCGGCAATTCCGCGGTGGACATCACTTCCGGGTGGTTAATCAGTCGCTCCCGCGCAGATGGCAGGACTTCGGGATCCGTGGAGTTCACGCGTCCGATGGTTTCGGGAACGGTCCAGGCATAGGCTCGCTCATCGCCAAGCACTGCGCGCTGGTGCAGCTTGGCGACGTGGGTAAACGCGTTCATTCCGGCGATAGGGCGCAGGCGATCCAGCATGAGTCGTGAGTAAGCCTGGACCAGTTTACTGACATGGGGGAGTGCGTGGCCATTTCGCAAGCGGCGCCATTTTAGCGCGTCCAGATTCGCCAGCAGGGTAAGCGTGTCCACGATTCCACAGCGCTCGCCAATGCCGTTGACCGAAGAGGAAATCCAGCGGGCGCCGGCCCGCACCGCACTGAGGGCGTTGGCAATGGCCATCCCTCGATCATTGTGGAAGTGCGCCTCCAAGTCGCAGCCGGCGAATTCGCGGCTCAATCTTCCGATCAACTCCTCCACCTCCCAGGGGCAGAGCAGCCCGACAGTGTCGGCAAAACACAGGCGATCCGCTCCGGCCTCGAGCGCAGCGCGGTATCCTTCCACCAACTCGGACCAGGGTGTGCGGCTTCCGTCCTCGACCGTGAACCGAACTCGTAATCCGATGTTCTTGGCGTGGCCGACAGCCTTGCTGACCACTTCGTATACGGGCTGTTCGAAACGGATGCGACAATTCCTCGATATCGAGTTGACGCCCACGAAAATACCGACCCACTGGGCGCCGGTAGCCTTGACGCTATCGATGTCCTCAAAACGGGCGCGTGCATGCGCAAGTACGGGAACCGCTCCGCAGGCGGCGACCGTCGCGCGCACCCGACGGGCCTCCGCATCACTGATCAAGGGGTGTCCGCACTCGACCATGTCAATGCCCAAAGACACGAGCGCATGTGCGATTTTCGTGCTTTCTTCCTCGCCAAACCGAACACCGGGAGCCTGCGCGCCTTCTCGCAAAGTCGTATCGATGATGCAGGGATTCAGTTGAGGTCTTGTCTCACTCATTCGGTTGTACCGGTAGATGGGCATACCCACCGACTCCCTTCCCGTCATTCCCGCGAAAGCGGGAATCCAGACGCTGACCGAGAATGGTTCATGGGTATATGTTCTTATAATAGTACAAATCGAGAGGTGTCACCTTGCCGTGACCGGCCGGATTCCTGAGGCTGCAGCACGGATGGAATGTCACTCACTTGCGGACGTTCACGCTTCCTGAATCACCAGCAACATCTGCCCGGCGTACACGTGCCCTCCCTCCTTGCAGAAGAGCCGCCATATCGTGCCGCCGACCGGTGCTTCCACCGCAAACTCCATTTTCATCGATTCGACGATCAGAACCGGATTTCCCGCTTCGACGCGTTGCCCTTCCTTGACCAGCAGTTTCCATACCGTGCCGGTCACGTGCGCGCTTACGATCTGCGCGCCTTCCGGCAAATCCAGTTCGCTCTGCGCATCCGCCTCGTCAAGCGTGGCTTCGCTCACGTACTCGGCCTTGCCGTCGATCCTCCAGCGTTCGCGCTCGGCTTCAAACGCAGCCTGCTGCCTGGTTTTAAAGGCGCTGATGCCTGCCTTGTTCTGCTTCAGGAAAGCGTTGTACTGTTTCAAACTGAATGTGGTTGCCTCGATCCGTAGCTTGAAGCGCCCGGTAATAAAATCCCTGCGTAATCGGAGCAGTTCACTTTCACTGACGGGATAAAACCGGATCTGATCGAAAAAGCGCAGCAGCCAGGGCTTGCCATCCTTGAAATCGGCTGTTTGACGATAGCGATTCCACATCTGCACGGTGCGCCCGACAAATTGATAACCGCCCGGGCCTTCCATGCCATACACGCATAGGTAAGCGCCGCCTATGCCCACCGCGTTCTCGGGAGTCCAGGTACGCGCCGGATTGTATTTCGTGGTAACCAGGCGATGACGGGGATCCACGGGCGTCGCCACCGGTGCGCCCAGATAGACGTCGCCCAGGCCCATTACCAGATAGCTTGCCTCGAACAGGATGCGCCGTACCTCTTCGATACTATCCAGCCCATTGATTCTGCGAATGAATTCGATGTTGCTCGGACACCATGGCGCATCGCTGCGCACCGACTGGACGTATTTCTCGATCGCCAGCCGCGTTGCGCCGTCATCCCATGACAATGGCAGATGCACGATACGCGTCGGTACCTCCATGTGCTCGATGGCCGGCAATTTCTTTTCCGCGGCAATGAGTCGATTCAGCAGCTTGTCGCGCGACAGCACGCGCGAATCAAAATGAATTTGCAATGAGCGAATGCCAGGTGTCAGATCTACGATGCCCTTGAGGCGGCCCGCATCGATGGATGCCTGCACCCACTCCATCAGCGCATGTGCGCGGAAGCGCAGATTGAGATCGAGTTCCGGCGGCCCATATTCCACCAGAAGATACTTATCGCCAGACTGTCGATACACCACCTGCACCTGCCGGGAACTTTCCGGAATGCGGTGCAGTATGGGACTATCCATTGTGCCGCTTACTGCGGGCGGCGCGGGAATGATTTTTGGCGCTCGAAGACGTTGGATCGTCGCATCCTGCAATTTTTCCAGCGCAAGCGCCTGCTCCATCGACATCCGGCAAAAACGCACGCTATCGCCGGGCTTGAGTTGCCCCATCTTCCATAATTCGGCATGGACGATAGTCGCCGGACAGACGAAGCCCCCCAGGCTGGGACCGTCCGGACCCAGTATCACCGGCATGTCGCCCGTGAAATCCACCGCGCCGATGGCGTAGGCATTGTCATGGATGTTCGACGGATGCAGCCCCGCCTCGCCGCCATCGCTACGCGCCCACTGCGGTTTCGGACCGATCAGACGCACACCGCTGCGGCTTGAGTTGTAGTGCACTTTCCAGTCAACAGAAAAAAACGTGTGAATATCCTCGTCCGTAAAAAAATCCGGCGCTCCATGCGGTCCATATAGCACGCCAATTTCCCATTTATCGCTGTAATGGGGAATCAGTTCCTCCGGCAGCATGGGGTGATCACGGCCGGTACGGACCTCATTGGCCGCTGCGATATGCAGCACATCGCCTGTGAGCAGGGTGCGTCCGGCGGGCCCGCCGAAATGGCCGAGCGTGAAGGGTGACTTGCTCCCCAGATAATCCG
>JAKDLC010000264.1 GCA_030453055.1 Nitrosospira sp. | reverse complement strand
TCCGCCAATGGATGAAACTGCCCGCGCCGCTTTCAGACCATTGAGCACACTTTCGGCGCGAGTTGTCCCGCCGCACTCGAGTACAACCAATTTTTCCGAGAAATCCGACCAGTCATGTCGCGCCCACTCCTCATCCCCGGGTGCAAGCACCACGAATACCCGGGTGATTCGCGGCGAACCACACAGGCTTCGCAACGCATGGTAAATCATCGGCTTGCCAACCAAAGGCAAATACTGTTTGGGTCGCTCATCCCCCATGCGTGAGCCGGAACCCGCCGCGGGAATCAGCGCAAAAGAAATTGCCATTGCATAAATGGAATCGACTCGGATCGATCTACAGTTCGACGAAAGATAAAAGTCTCGGGGGCTTGCAGACTCTAACCCGGATGTTTCATCCGGGCCAACGCAATGCGTTTGTTGAACTAAAGGATTTAAAGATTACAGAAAATCAGTTCAAACGCTACATCGTCTTCGTATACTTTGGTTTTTTGCCTTGAACCCGAGATGACGAAGCGGATGTTAAGCGCATATTTATTGGCGCTGATCTCGGGCACGCACGGCAGACTCTCGTTTAGCTTCAGGCACAGCATATGCGCGCCGCGTCCGGGCCCCATCTGCTGGAATACGCCACGGCGGGCGGTATGGCGGAAACTTTTACCGCTGTTTCGCAACAGGTGCAAAACGATACTGAAGCCCTCCGCGAGCGGCAGCAGCGGCGCAAGCCACTCGTCAAGATCGTTGCGGCGCACCGCGGAATCCAGATGTAACCAGTAGTGATAGGACGGCAGGTCGAATTCGCATGCGCCGCCAGGTATCCCCGCACGCTGCTTGACGCTCATCAGCCACTCATCCTCCCGCATGTGCTCGCCGATTTTCCCCGACATATTCAGCATGTTGTAGGAAGCGGCCTGAATATTACCCAACACTTCATCCAGCGCATCTTCTGAAATAGCCGGGCTTTGCCGCATGGTCTCCAGCGCCTGCTTCTGCCGCTCCAGTTCCTGCAATAAATCCGATTTCATATCGCCGCGGCTCAGTACATCAAGAATCTCGAACAAGGTGACGAGCGCCGAGTGGTGCTCAACAGCTTCGTCCCTGGCGGAAAAGAAAGCCACCTTTTCAAATAAATCCTCGAGCCGCAACAAGGTACGGATGCGTTCGTTAAGCGGATGTTCGTAACAAATCACGATAGTGAACCAAAGGACGGATGAGAGCGAGACAGGATAGTCCGATATTGCCCTATGAAACAGAATTATACAAACCAAAAATTGCGCTGTGACGGAAGCGTTGATAAGAAAATCAAGTTTTGTTCGCCAGTGCGAGATATTTCCGGTGTAAAGCTTCTACTTGCTGTCGTAGATGCGGCATATGCGCATCGTTGGCGATCACGTCGTCCGCCTGTTGCAGCCGTTCGTTACGCGGAAGCTGTGTCGCCATGATGGCGCGCACAGTTTGCTCATCCAGTCCGGTGCGAGCCATCGCACGGGCAACCTGGTCATGTTCGTCGCAATCCACTACCAGGATGCGATGGATCATTTTACGATAACCGCCGGTTTCAAGCAGCAGGGGTACGACGATAATTCCGTAGGGACCGGAAAAGCGCACAACACGGCGAGCCACTTCAACACGGATAAGGGGATGGAGAATCGCTTCGAGTTTCCGCCGAGACCCGCTGTCGGAGAATACGAGGCCACGCATTTCTTTCCGATTCAGCGCGCCCTCCTCGGTGATAAATTTTTCAGTAAAAATTTGGCGTATGGCGGCCATTGCGGCGCCCCGCGGCTGGGTAAGTTCATGCGCAATCACATCGGTATCGATAATATCAACATTCAAATCGGCAAACATTTTTGCCGCGCTGGTCTTACCGCTGCCGATGCCGCCCGTTAAGCCGATTATCAAGGGCATGGATTAACCTAAATCCGGTAGTTGACCGCTCATTTAATAGATCAGTGTTATGATAAACAACAATATTTCGTATTATTTGACGCTCACCTTCCGGGTGAGGCCGCTACGGGGTGAATTGCACACTTCACCCCGTCCAACTACCGGATTTAGGTTAAAGCAAATCAAAATAGGCGCGGTTAAGCTGATGTCCCCAAAACAAGGCAATGAGACCTCCGCCAACGAGATACGGCCCGAATGGAATAGGAACGTGGCGTCCGTGTTTTGCCACCACTATCAGACCGATACCGATTATGGCCCCTGCCAGTGAAGAAAACAGAATCACCAGTGGCAGCATTTGCCATCCCAGCCATGCTCCGATTACGGCAAGTAATTTGAAATCGCCATACCCCATGCCTTCCCTCCCGGTAACAAACTTGAAGCCCCAGTATACCAACCACAGCGCAAGATAACCGGCAGCCGCACCGATGACCGCAGAACGGATATCGGTGAAGCCATCGCCCAGATTGACCAACAACCCTCCCCATAGCAAGGGCCAGGTAATGTCGTTGGGGAGCAGTTGCGTATCCATGTCGATGAATGCCAGCACAATCAGAGCCCAGACGAAGACTAACGCGGCAAAAGCGGCAAAACCATAGCCGAAATGCCAGGCAATGAAGCCACTGATGACGCCGGTTAACGCTTCGATAACGGGATAGCGTGCGGAAATGGATGCACGGCATCGGGAGCAGCGCCCCCTTAAGACGACGTAACTTGCTACTGGAATATTTTCCAGCGCGGTTATTTTATGCCCGCAATGAGGACACGCGGAACGGGGAAGGATGAGATTGAACGGCTGCGACGCCTCGATCTTCTCGCCGCGCAGCTCGGCACACTGCTGCCGCCATTCTTGTTCCAGCATTTTCGGCAGGCGATAAATAACCACATTCAAAAAACTGCCTGCCATCAGACCGATGACGGAGCAGAAGGAAATAAAAAAAACCGGCGTATGTTGCAACAGGTAAATAAATGACATGGAAATTCCGGTATCCGGATTATCCTGACCTGACTTATTCACAAAAAGGCCAGGTAACACTATAACTTACAGGGCACTGAATCGCGAGCGGCATCCGGTTACATCAAATATTCTCTGCGCGATTTGCTTCAACGACGCATCTATCAAATCGGCTCCAGTTACGAAGATGGCAACGATAGCAACTCATTGCGAAACAACCCATGTTCCGGCTGGACACAGACCGCAAACGCCACCACGTCCGCTATGCCGCGTAGAGACTTATTCAGGCCGTATCAATAATTCCGAAGCTGGAGACACCGAGCCGCGTCGGGATAATCATATCCGATGGCTTCGGGCTTGCCATCCTGGTTACGGAACGCAGTAACGTATCGAGGGTGAGCAAACCGGCAGTCGAGCGGAGAGCAGCAACCGCCAGCTATTTGAGTCGCAACCGTAGCGATAGCCGCCACCACACCTGCCTCAGCGGTCACCGGTTCGGGAGTCACCGGCACTGCGATTACCGAAAGTACGCCGTCGACGAAAGTGATAGCGTAGTTACTTGCTGTAAAGGTTCCGCCCGTGGCGTTACCGGGTATGATGGGATAGCTGGCAATGGTGGCGGCGGCGGTTGCACCGGCACTGGCCAGCGTTACACTATTGATGGTTTCGTTGTTTTTCAGGCCGCTGGCTGTGAATTCTGTTCCGTTAAAAATCAGGATATCACCGAATGGCTTGGAAATATTGTTGGCCGTAATGATCAGGCCGGCTGGCGTGATGTCGGCCAGCGTGGTGGCCTGGTCGGTGATGCTGTAGTTGCCCACGTCCGC
>JAKDLC010000263.1 GCA_030453055.1 Nitrosospira sp. | reverse complement strand
TTTACGGCCAACTCGACGCGTTACTGGGATTGCTGCTCGACAAGCCGCTCCGGGACCAGAATCTACGTTGTTTATTGTTGGTGGGCTTATATCAGCTGGGATACGGCAAGGCTCCCGCACATGCGGTTGTGAATAACGCCGTGGCCGCTTCTCTCGGTCTGAATCGCAGCAAAGGCGCGCAAGGGCTCGTCAATGCGGTTTTGCGAAACTTCACGCGCCAACGTGCAGCCCTACTGAAACGGGCAGCGGAAAGCGAAGTAGGACGATACTCTCATCCACAGTGGTGGATAGACAAACTCCATGCGCAATACCCGCAAAGCTATCAGGCGGTATTGGAGGCCGGCAATCGACGTCCACCCATGACCCTGAGGGTCAACCGGCGTAAAGTCAGTGTGACGGAATACCGGACATGGCTCAATCAGAATGGCATGAACGCACAGCCGTTATGGAACGACGCGCTAGAACTGGAACAGCCGGTGGCGGTGGAAAAACTACCCGGATTTGCCGAAGGATTGGTGTCGGTGCAGGATGCGGGTGCGCAACTGGCGGCGCCGTTGCTGGACGCACAGGATGGCATGCGGGTACTGGACGCTTGCGCTGCGCCCGGAGGCAAAAGCGCGCATTTACTGGAGTTGGCCGAAGTGGAATTGACTGCGCTCGACAACGACGCCACGCGGGTTGCGCGCATCACGCAAAACTGCTCGCGCCTGAACCTCTCGCCCCATCGCATCCTCCACGGAGACGCGGTCCATCCGGCGCAGTGGTGGGATGGCAAACCGTTTGATCGCATTCTGGCCGATGTACCCTGCTCCGCGTCGGGCGTGGTATGCCGCCACCCCGATATCAAATGGCTAAGGCGCGAAAGCGACCTTTCCCGATTTGCCGCGAAACAGCGGGAAATCCTCGACGTCTTGTGGCAGAGCCTGGCCAGAGATGGTAAATTGCTTTACGCCACCTGTTCGGTTTTCACCGAGGAAAACAGTCTGCGGGTGACGGAATTTTTGCGCCATCATTCAGACGCCTGTCTGTTGCCTCTTTCCCGGGTCGAAACAATTGACGGGCAACTGCTGCCGAATTCCCATCATGACGGTTTCTTTTATGCCCTGCTGCACAAAGCCTGATTCATTCGTGCGACGGTTACACGCGGTCGCGGTGGCGCTACTGACCGTCGCACTGCCGCTGAGCGGCACTACCCATGCGGAGGGCATACAGACGAAGTCTGTTGCAATGGACGTGGTGGACGGGGGCTATCAGTTTGACGCCGATTTCAAGATCGCGCTCAACCCCAAGCTGGAACGTGCGCTCGAGAAAGGCATCGTGCTCTACTTCGTAACGGAACTCAACGTGATGAAACCACGCTGGTACTGGCTGGACGAAAGGGTTGGCCACAGCAGAGTACGGGAAGGGCTGAGTTATTACGCGCTGACTCGTCAATACCGTTTGAGCCGCGGAACGTTGTCGCAGAACTTCGGCACGCTGGACGAGGCGCTGCAGGCTCTGAGCCGGGTACGCGATCGTCCCGTTACCGTGACTTCCGAGCTGAAGCCAGATACGGAATACACAGTGGAATTACGCATGCGACTGGATATATCGGCATTGCCGAAACCGTTCCAGGTGGAGACGCTTGGCTCCAGAGAGTGGGATCTGAGCACCGGCACACTACGATGGGACACAAAACTGCCATTGCCAATGCTTCAAGATAGCGCCAGGCCGTGAAGTACGTCATCATCATCGGGACAGGGTTGAGTGCGGTCATGCTGTTTCTGCTCGCGACCGCAGGCGCCGACACCGGGCTTTTTGAACGCAAATATCGACTGCTGATTCGGCTCAACGTCGGCTTGGTGCTGTTTCTCATGGCGGTGGTGGGATATTTGCTATGGCGGCTCCGGCGCAGGCTAAATGCCGGCGTATTCGGTTCCCGGCTGGCGTTACGCCTGCTGCTGATCTTCTCGCTGATGGCGGTTCTTCCGGGTGCGCTGGTGTATGGCGTATCGGTATAGTTTCTCGGAAAGAGCATCGAATCCTGGTTTGATGTCAAAGTAGACCGGGCGCTTGAAGGAGGGTTGAACCTGGGGCGAACCATTCTCGACAACCTGTTGGAGGAATTACGCAATAAAGCCCGGGCCGCTGCGCTTACCCTATCCGAAACTTCCGCCCAGCCGCTGCCGACGCTAAACCGGTTAGTGGATCAATCACATGTGCAGGAAGCCGCACTGTTCAATCAGGATGGCGAAACAATCGCGTTTTCCGGCGTGCACGACGTGAGGCTGTTTCCGGAGACATTGAGTGAGGCGATGATGCAACAGGTAAGAACGGAACAAGCTTACAGCGCGGTTGAGTCTGTTCCCGACAAGGGTTTGTATTTAAGGGTGGTAATACCCATCGGCGCGTTGAGTTCGGAAGGAGACATTCGTGTGCTGCAATTGTTGCAGCCGGTGCCAAAACAACTGACCGAAGATGCGGAAATAGTGCAGGCGGCGTATCGCGATTATCAGGAGTTGTCGCTATCACGCGAAGGATTGAAAGCTCTGTACGGCGTAACGCTTACACTTGCCCTGCTGCTCTCGCTTTTTTCCGCGCTGGCGGCGGCATTCCTTATCAGCGAGCGGCTAAGCGCGCCCTTGGGCATGCTGGCGGAAGGAACCCGCGCCGTTGCCCAGGGTGACTTCAGCAGACGTCATCCGGTGCAGAGCCGGGATGAGCTGGGAGTGCTGACCGAATCCTTTAATCTTATGACCCAGCAGTTGGAGGAGGCCCGCGTGATGGCTCAGCGCAACCAGCAGGAGGTGGAAAGCGCCAAAGCTTATCTGGAAAACATATTGGCCAATCTTTCATCCGGTGTTCTGGTATTTGACGAAAATTTACGCATGCGTACCGCGAACCTTAGCGCAGAACAGATTCTGAAGGTTCCGCTGGCGGGTCTCGAAGGATTGACCATTGAAGAATGTGCGGTTCACGAACCCCGACTAAGCTCATTCAAAACCGAAATTCTTGCAGGATTTCAATCGGTAAAAAAGGGCGAATGGCAATGCCAGGTGGAACGCTCCAGAGACGGCGCCGACCAGGTGCTGCTACTACGTGGGACACGTCTGCCACACGGTTCGGGCGGCGGCGGTGTGGTGGTGTTCGATGATATTACCGGTTTATTGCAGGTTCAGCGCACCGCGGCGTGGGGCGAGGTGGCGCGGCGCCTGGCTCATGAAATCAAGAATCCGCTGACACCGATACAACTTTCTGCCGAGCGCATGCAACACAAACTTGCCGGGAAGCTAAGTATTGAAGATGCGCAAATCTTGCGGCGCGCCACTGAGACTATCGTCAACCAGGTGGCGGCGCTTAAAAAAATGGTCAATGAATTCAGTGAATATGCACGGGCGCCTGAACTGGAATTTCATCTGCTGGACTTCAACGGCCTGGTGCGGGAAGTGCTCACGCTATATGAGACCGTTAGCGTACCGGACCCCGGATATCCGCAGCCACACTTTTATTTGGCGCTGGCTTCAGATTTGCCGGCAGTGAGAGGCGATTCCGCGCGATTACGCCAAGTCATCCACAATCTTTTGCAAAATGCTCAGGATACGCTGATAGGCGTCGCGAAACCCGCTATCATGGTGCGGACCGAAATCGCGCCGGGCGGAGTACGATTCAGCGTGAGTGATAACGGCGGAGGGTTTGCCGAACAGGTCAGAGCGCGCGTATTCGAGCCTTACGTTACCACCAAGTC
>JAKDLC010000262.1 GCA_030453055.1 Nitrosospira sp. | reverse complement strand
TCGCACCCGCTGAAAAACCGTGCCTTTGCACGGCGCACTGAAACATCCGGGTTAACGATTCAATTTGCGAATTCGCTCGCTCGGGGTAACGATGTCGGTCAAGCGAATGCCGAATTTTTCGTTGACTACCACGACTTCGCCCTGCGCGATGAGATAGCCGTTGACCAGCACGTCCATCGGCTCGCCCGCAAGGCCGTCCAGCTCCACCACCGAGCCTTGCGCCAGTTGCAACAGATTCTTGATAGCGATTTTGGTGCGCCCCAACTGCACGGTGAGCTGGACCGGTATGTCCATGATCATATCGATGTCGTTGTGAATTTCCACTTTCTGTGTCCCGGCGAATTGCTCAAAAATCTGGGCTGGTGCGGCATCGGTAGACATAGCGGCTTCCTGCTCCGTCTTACGGGCGGAATTGGTTTTACGGGCGGACATGTTCAGCTCCTCGGGATCATTCGTAAAGGGTCGTTTCGACAGGTTGCGGCGTTCGACGGGCATTTCGTTACTCGTTATTCGTTATTCGTTACCAATGGAGCCCAGCATCCTTTCCATGCGAAGTGCATACTGGCCGTTGGAAATTCCGTAGCGGCACTCCATCACCGGCACGCCATCCACGCTGGCGGTGACGAATTCCGGGATATCCAGGGAAATGACGTCGCCCACCTGCATATTGAGTATCTGATCGAGCGTGACCTGCGCATAGGCCAGATCGACCAGCATGATTACGTCGGCTGCCTGCACCTGTTTTGACAACCGGCCGACCCATCGTTTGTCCACCTCCAGCGACTCCCCCTTCATACTGCTGGAAAGCAGGTCGCGGATCGGTTCGAGAATGGAGTACGGCATGCAGACGTGCATTTCTCCCACAGCGGAACCGAAGTTGAGCTCGAAAGTGGTGACGATAACCACTTCATTGGGCGTCGCCACATTGGCGAACTGGACGTTCGTTTCCGCCCGCACATATTCGAATTCGATGGGGTAGACCGGCTGCCATGACTTGCTATAGCTGTCAAACACGAGGTTGAGCAAGCGCTGGATGATGCGCTGCTCGGTCTGGGTGAAATCCCGGCCTTCCGTGTTGGGTTGACAGCGCCCGTCTCCGCCGAACAGATTGTCCACCACCAGAAACACCAGCGTCGGGTCGAATATGAACAGGGATGTACCGCGCAATGGCTTGACGTGCACCAGGTTCAGATTGCTCGGCACCGTCAGGGTGCGTACAAACTCGCTGAATTTGATTGCCCGCACCGGGCCGACCGTGACGTTTGCGCTGCGACGCATGAAATTGAACAAGCCGAGGCGCAAAAGACGCGCGAAACGCTCATTGATGATTTCAAGCGTAGGCATGCGCCCACGCACGATGCGCTCCTGTGTCGCAAGGTTGTAGGGCCGAAAGCCGGGTTTCGAGACGGCGTCCTCATCCGGCTCGGTCGGGGTGACTCCTTTAAGCAGGGCGTTCACTTCTTCCTGCGAGAGAAAATCGTTGCCCATGTCGCTACTGGACCACGAACGAAGCGAAAAGCACGCTTTGAACAGCATGTTCCGGAGCGTTTTCCCAAAATGGCCGCCTTATCTCCGCGAGCAGTTCGGCAGCAAGCTTCTTCTTGTCGTCAACGGTGGCGATCTGTGAAGCCGACTTACCGGAAAGCAGCAGCAGGATACGGTTACGCACTTCCGGCATGTGCAGTTTGATCAAATCAGCCGCTACGATGTCTTCCATTTTCAAGGTCAAATTAATCTGTAAATGCTGGTCGCCATGTTCGGATTGAAGATTCACGGTGAACGTCTCCAGGCTCAAAAAAGCCGGTGGCTTCTGCTTCACCCCACCCTGCGTCTGGCTTAGATACCAGGCGGCGCCTCCGCCTCCGGCTCCGAGCAGCAGTACCGCCGAAGCGATAATCAGGATCAGCTTTTTGGCTCCGGATTTCGTTTCCTTGTTTTCCTTGCCTTGTGTGCTTGCCTTGCTTGTCATGATCGTACCCCGTACATAGTGTGATGCGGATTATCCAGTCAAATGCAGGCCGATGATGCGAGAAACAGAGGGGAAATAACGGGCTATCTCGAAATTTGGCGCCGCGCCGTAGTCCATGTAAAAACCGGAAACGTGCAAGTCCTGGTGTAGTGAGTCAGAGATATCGTTACATAACCGCTTCAAATGAATAAACCGGCAAGGAATGTTAAAAATGACTGGATTGTTGTCAGACAAGGCGCGAGGAGGCGCATAGTTATTCATATGCAACGACGAGCAACGCAGTATGGCGACAATCCAGTCATTTTTAAGTAACGATATCTCTGACTCACTACACCTAGGCAAACGTATCCACGAGCCGGTTTCCTCCGGCGGGAATACGGCTCATGCCGATATCGTGGGTTTTGGCGTTTGGCGCGGCCACTGTTTCCCTGTTTCCGCCATGGTGTGTGGCGGGGCGATCCTGCCGCTCGAATCCCTCGTATCCCCCCTGCCGTTGCGAGGTATCGGCGCTGACGGTGGTCTCGGCCAGGCTGATTCCACTTTCCGCCATCATTTCCTTGAGCCGCGGCAGCGCGGCTTCCAGCGCCTGCCGCACGTCGGCGTGCTGCGAAACGAATGTCGCACTAGCCTGATCATTGGAAAGGGACAGGACCACCTGTAAAGGGCCCAGATCAGGCGGATTGAGATTCAACTCCGCAACCTGCTGCTGGCTGGAAACCATCCACAGAACCTTCTGTCCCAAGGCGTTGTCCCAACCGGCCGCGCCGACGCGAGGCTCCAGCCAGGATGCGGATTGGGCGCCCGTGCCCGGGGTGGTTGGCGCAACGCCCTGTTCAGCCCCGATAACCGCTGGCGTCGCCGATATATTGGGCAGGCCTGCGGCAGGTAAATCCTTGGCAGAAAAGCCCTCGACATGTAATCCCTCATGGTATAAACCCTGAGACGCGAGTTCGGACAAGGATGTTCCGAAAGTCCCGGTTTCAGTCGAAAGGCTGAGTTCCGGCAAGCGGAATTGCGTCTGTTGCGAGCCTCCCCGCCCCGCGCCTGACGCTACCTTGATCTCGGCTTCCTTCCGAAGACCTTGGTGCATATCCCGGGCTTCGATGGCGCGCTTCACGCTTGCCGGCGTAGTCGCCATCGCGGCCGCCACGCCGGGAGTCTGCAGCCTCGGATCGCCGGCGGCTGCGGGTTGCAAAGCCGCGGATGCATCGGCACCGGTTCCAGCCTTGCCGTGACGCGCGGCGGCCAAGCCGGGTTGCAAAAGCGTGAGGCCAGCGTACTGAGCCGCAGTAGTTATTGGTTCCGCCCTTACATCGATCGAAGCACCGTTCCGGACATCGGCTGGGATTTCTGTCGTTTCCGTTGTGGTTGCGGCTCCGGCTCCGGCGCCGGGTCGGCTATCGGACGAATGGGCGGCGATCAGGTCATGCAAAACTTTCGGATGATCCGCCTGTCCGGGCAAGGTCGCGATCGCGGTGGCGTCGGCCTTCGTTTCCTTTGTTTCCTTTGTTTCCCGCGCCTCCGGGCGGCCATGGATTGCCACGCCCGCCTGCAAATCCTTCAGATTCTTCCAATCCGTTATTTCCTTCAAATTCTCCCTATCCGCCGGTATATCCTTTAGGTTCTTCAATCCCTTCAAATCATCGACAACGACGTCCCCGTGTTCAGGAGCATTATTCAACACCGTACCTGGCGTCATCGTTGGCGCCGTCGTTGTCGTTGTTCCCGTCGTTGTTCCCGTCGTTGTTCCCGTCGTTGTTCCCGTCGTTG
>JAKDLC010000261.1 GCA_030453055.1 Nitrosospira sp. | reverse complement strand
TGCGGTTCGGAAAGACCCGCAAAGTGAAAATTGTCGCGTGGATCGCCGCTCAGGTCGTTTTTCTTTATATCGTACTGGTCGCCGTGACGAAAAACCCTCTACTGCTTTCGCTTACCTCATAAGCGTCAACGTCGATCAGGCTCAACACTTTATTTACCCGGTATTCTTTTGAGTCCATGCTTTATAATCCTAAATCCGCTAGTTGACCGCTCATCTAATGGATCAGAGTCATGATTAATAGCAATATTTCGTATTATTTGACGCTCATTTTCCGGGTGAGGGCCGCTACGGGACTACCGGATTTAGGATAATTGTAATTGTGCATGGCGCCACCGTTAAAGAATGGTCACCTTGGGAAATCACGGGCCGTTCCCGAATACTTTATCTCTCTTCATTTTTTGTAAGGATTTGAATCAGGTCCGGTATAATTTTGCATGTTCATTTTGACCTTCTTCTTTAAAATTCTCTCCATATGTTAGCCCGGTGGTGGGTTTATCCGATCGCCGCATTTCTTGCGCTGACTCTGCTTGGCGTTCTGCTCATCGGTTTTGCGGCGCTGGTTACCATGCCCACGCTCCCCTCGCTTGATACGTTAACCGATTATCGCCCGAAAATTCCTTTGCGGGTCTACAGCGCCGAGGGCGCCCTGATCGGAGAGTTCGGTGAAGAGCGCCGTCACGTGGTTAAACTCAGTGCGGCGCCGCAGCGCCTGAAACAGGCGATCCTGGCTGCCGAAGATGACCGCTTCTACCGGCATGGCGGGGTGGACTATACCGGTATACTGCGTGCGGCTTATTCCAATTTTACTTCCGGAGGCGTACGCCAGGGCGCAAGCACCATTACGATGCAGGTTGCGCGAAATTTTTTCCTGACCAAGGAAAAGACACTATCTCGAAAATTCAGTGAGGCGTTGCTTGCATTCAAGATTGAGCACAGCTTGAGCAAGGATGAGATTCTCGAACTTTACTTCAACCAGATTTATCTCGGTCAGCGCGCCTACGGTTTCGCCGCGGCGTCACAGGTCTATTTCGGCAAGCCCCTGCACGACATTAATCTCGCTGAAGCCGCGATGCTCGCGGGTCTGCCTAAAGCACCGTCACGCTTTAACCCGGTGGTCAATCCCAAGCGCGCCAAGACGCGGCAACTCTATGTACTCCGGCGCATGCACGATCTGGGCTATATTTCCCCCCAGGAGCTCAAAGAAGCGGAAAAACAACCGATGCACGTCAAGCGCGAATCACAGGGATTCACCCTGCGCGCCGATTATGTGGCGGAAATGGCGCGTCAAGCCATGTATGAACGCTACCATGACGATGCCTACACCAAAGGCTTCAAGGTCTACACCACAGTGACGCAACTGGATCAGGAAGCGGCGTATAAGGCGGTACGCCAAGGCGCGATGGATTATGACAGGCGTCACGGTTACCGCGGTCCCGAGGCGGTTCTCGATCTGACGAAGAATGGAGCGAACCGGGAAGAGATAATGGAAGACGCGCTACATGAGGTGGCCGACAGCGATGATATCCATGCCGCCGTGGCGCTGGTTGCCAACCCGAAATTAGTCAAGGCATATCGCAAAGGCGGAGAGATCGTCGAGATCACCGGCGATGGCCTCAAGTTCGCCCAGAAATTTCTTGTCAGCCAGGCTGGCGCCAGCCAACAGCACATTCGCCCTGGATCGCTACTCCGGATACGGAAGAACGAAAAGGGTGCATGGCAAATTGTACAGCTGCCCCAGGTCGAAGCCTCGCTCGTTTCGATAGATTCGCGCGATGGGGCGATTCGCGCCATAGTAGGCGGATTCGACTTCAATCGCAGCCAGTTCAATCACGTCACGCAGGCGTGGCGTCAACCTGGCTCCAGTTTCAAACCATTCATCTATTCCGCCGCTCTGGAAAAGGGTTTCACGCCGGCAACGGTTATCAATGATGCGCCGCTCTCCCTTACGGCCGAGGAAACGGGAGGTGATCAATGGGACCCCAGGAATTCCGATGGTAATTATGAGGGCCCGTTACGCATGCGTGAAGCGCTCGCCAAATCCAAAAATCTGATGTCAATTCGTATTCTTCAGGCGATTGGCATTCAGTACGCGCAGGATTATGTCGCACGCTTCGGTTTCGACCCCAAACATCACCCGCCTTATTTGCCTATGGCGTTAGGCGCCGGTTCCGTCACACCAATGCAGATGGCGGTGGGTTACGCGGCATTCGCCAACGGAGGTTTTCGCGTATCCCCGTATTTCATTCAGCGCATAGAGGATGATAGAGGCAATATATTGGAACAATCGCAACCGGCGCCGACGGCGGACAAAGCGAAGCAGATCATAGATCCGCGCAATGCGTTTCTTATGACCAGCATGATGCAGGATGTGATACAGCGGGGCACCGCCACCAAAGCCAGACAATTAGGCCGCAGCGATCTGGCGGGTAAAACCGGTACCACCAGCAATCATCTGGACGCATGGTTCGGTGGTTATCAGGCCGATCTGGTCGCCATTGCCTGGATTGGCTTTGACACCCCCAGATCGTTGGGTAATAAAGAAACCGGAGGCCATGCTGCGCTGCCGATGTGGATGAGTTATATGGGCAAGGTATTGAAGGGTGTGCCAGTGGCTGCTTATCGGCCCCCGTCTGGCATTACGGCAGCCAAAATCCATCCTGAAAGCGGTTTGAGGGCAGCCGATGGTACGATGATAGAGTATTTCTTACAGGAACAGTTACCACCCGAAGCGGAGGAAAACGTGGAGGATCCTTTCACGTCGGTGGTGGAGGATATAATAGGAGATTTATTGTCACGGTAAATCAATATTCGTTTATTGTTCTGCTCGGCACCATGATCCACGAACCCGTTTTTGCGCACCTTAACCTCGACCTGTACGGTGAACTCGCCCACAACTGCCGGGATTACGTTAGGTTGAGCTGCTAGGTTTCGCGGTTCAGCCACCCCGCCGCATCCAGCGCGTAATACGTTAGAATGCCATCCGCACCTGCTCGCTTGAACGCCAACAAGGATTCAAGAACGCAAGCTTTTTCGTCCAACCAGCCATTTTGCGCGGCGGCCTTGAGCATGGCGTATTCTCCACTGACCTGATAGACAAAAGTGGGAGCGCCAAATTGATCCTTTACCCGCCGCACAATATCAAGATAAGGCATGCCGGGCTTTATCATCACCATATCGGCGCCTTCTTCCAAATCCAGCCCTACTTCCCATAGCGCCTCGTCCGAATTGGCCGGGTCCATCTGATACGTGTATTTGTTACCTGCGCCGAGGTTGGCGGCAGAGCCTACCGCATCGCGAAAAGGGCCATAGAAACTGGAGGCATATTTCGCAGAGTAGGCAAGGATGCGGGTATAAATGTACCCTTGGCTCTCCAATGCAGCTCGAATCGCGGCGATGCGCCCGTCCATCATATCCGACGGCGCCACTATGTCAGCGCCGGCCTGAGCGTGCAGCAGCGCCTGTTGCGCCAATACCGTCACGGTTTCCTCGTTCAGCACATAACCATTCGCATCGATCAACCCATCCTGACCATGGCTGGTATAGGGGTCCAGCGCGATGTCGGTGATGATGCCAAGTTCAGGAAAACGCTTCTTGAGTTCGCTTACGACACGGGGTACCAGCCCCGAGGGATTGAACGCCTCGACGGCGGTGAGACTTTTCAGATCAGGCTCGATAACGGGAAAAATAGCAATTGCCGGTATTCCGAGTTGCAGACACTTTTCCGCCCGGCCCATCAGCCGGTCCAGGCTTTGCCGA
>JAKDLC010000260.1 GCA_030453055.1 Nitrosospira sp. | reverse complement strand
CAGATAGGCCGGAAACACAGGCGCCTCCGGCGCCGGATCCAGGTCCAGGTTACGAAATTCCGCCCAAAGCCGGCGCAGCTTCGTGGCCGTGGCCGGCAGTTCGTCCAGCGCCGTCGTTGCCGCTGGCTGGCTGCGCCAACACAGTCGGATCCAGGCCGTGATCGCGGCGTGGTAGTCGCCGTCGTGATAACGCGCTGGTGCCATGCGCGCCAGCAGTGCCGGGTGATCGGTATGGCCTGGCACCCTTTCGATGGCGGCGATGGCACCGCGCCAATCCAAACACTGGACGTGAGCGTAGCTGGCGTGCAGCGTGGGCTGTCGCGGGTCGAACGGTGCGTCGGCCAGGGCGACTGCCAGGCGTTGCCAGAATGCAGCCATGAGGTCGCGGGCGGAGGGCCCAAGCAGCGCCTGCGCGGCAGGCGCCAGCCGTCGTTCGATCGTCGTCAACTCGGCTGGCGCCTGTCGCGCTGAAACCGGGTTCGGCAAATCGCGCAGTGCATCGATCAGGCGTTGTGCAAATGGCAGCAGGTCGTGATGTGGCGTCTGCTCCGCAACAACCGTAAGCCCGCGTCTTGCCCCTTCGACGTCGCGTGCGCGCAACGCCGCGCGCAGATCGCCCAGCGCCACCGTGGCGCGGCCGTCGAAAAACAAGTCAAGTTGATTGCCGCTTGCAGGCGCATCCCGGCGCACGTAATGCGTCGCCAGCAAGCCATCGGCGTCGCCTGGGTCGGCGCCGAACAGCGCCAGCCGCTGGTTGGCGTGATCGCCCCAACCGAAATAATCCCGTGTCTCCGGCTGGAACCCCAATTCGCCGGCCCACCGCGCCGCCTCGCGCAACAGCGGGATTACGCGATCGAGATCATCGGCCAGGAGCGAGTCGAGGCCGACATGCTGCCCGCGGCGCCACGCCTCGTAGTCGACGAAGCGCAGCAGGCCCGTATCCAACAGCAATTCCACCGGGATGTACGCGCCGTGCGCTGCAACCACGCGGTCGACGGCGGCGTGAACGTCACCGGCAGTCAGCCGGGATCGCAGCGGATACTGCGGTTCGCCGTGTTGCATTGTCGCCCCATTGTTCCAGTCAACGTGTGATGTGTATGACGTTCTGCCGCCGCACCTTCTTGCAGCGCGAACGATTACAGATGCTGCAGGATGTTGACCAGTCGGCCGTAAGGGTCGCGCACGTAGAACCGGCGGACACCCCATGGCTCATCCGCTGGCCCGTACTCGATGGGCACGCCGGCCGACTTGAACCTTGCCAGTGCCTCGCCAACGTCGTCGACCTCGATAGACAAGGCAGGGACTGGTGTGCCCGACCCGCCTTCCGAGCCAAAACCGACCTGGACGTTCATTTTTTCGCCGGAGCCATACGATTGAAACCAACCGTGATCCATCAGCAAATCCAGGCCAAGAATATCCCCGTAAAACGACGCAGCCGCTTCCGGCGTTGCAATCTCCACATTGGCGACGATGCGTTTGACCTTCACATTACACCTCAAGTTGCCAGAGCGGACCGAAGCCCAATCTCAGGGCTCGCCGTAACCCGCGTAACCTGTCACCGCAATCCTATTTGTTGAACGAAGCCGCTCCGCGGCAGAACACGGGACTGCTGAATCTCCACCCCACGCGTAGCCATGCCTAATCCAGAAGCCTCGCAGGCGCATCCATGCTGTCATGCAGCACGCGAATTACCAGCACCTCCGGCTCGACGACTTTGTAAAAGACCGCATGATGTTCGGCCTGCAATCTGCGATAACCAGGAAGAACATGAGCGTAGTCGGCACCAAGCAACGCATGATTAACGAGCTGTCTCATCCCTTCTTCAAGGTGATCCAGGCATTTATCCGCCTGATCGACACCCCATTCTTCGCGGGTGTACACCCAAACGCCAATAATGTCTGCTTCGGCCTTTGGCGTGACACTCAGCTTCAGCACAAATTCGCCGCCTTCATCCGCCTGCGGCCAGCGGCCTTGATCGCCGGCATATCCAGCGCCGTGGAGGTGCCGCTCGATTCACCCTCCAAGAGGGCCTGTCTCAACGCAGCAACACGTTCTTGAGCTTGCTGGTCCCGCCGAATGAGGTGGCGGATGTACTCGCTATCATTGCCGAACTGGCCGGTTTCAATCTGGCCTTTAACCCAACTGTCTTGTTGTTCGGTCAACGTAATGGTTTTCCGGTGCATGCTCACAGCTTGCGCTCCGATGACTCACGTCGTATGACAACATCATATGCATTGTCCCAAGGCCATGAAAGCGCTCCGGCTTCTGTCACCCAACGCCGAAGCTCACTTGCCGGAAACCGCGTAGCGGTTGGAGGTCAAGTGCAGCGATTGGTAAGGCTTTTTAACCTTGCAGAAAATCATCTATCAAATGCCACGCATCTTTATACATCGAGCAATCCGGGATTTTGTTGAAATTGACTCTCCCCCAGTCCTTACTTCGCGGAGCAGACTCAATTACTGATGTTGGAAAAACATAATATTCAGGTGGACGAACCTCTGCCTTCCCGTCTTTAGAGCCTCTGTTCAATAGACTTACTACAACAAAATCCGAATCAAGATTCTTTATTATGAAACCTGGTGCACCAGTACGCCACCTGCTTTTTACTTGAATCATCGCGGATTTGTTTGATTCAGGCCGAGTTGCTACCAAGTCATAGCCGGGCATATTTGTGTAGGTCTTATAGGCCGCTATCTTACGGAGCAGAAGATGGCCCAAGACCAAGAACTCTGCCCCCTCAGCTTCAAGTTTGGTGTTCAATCGAGACATGTTTTCCTTTCGGCCCAACGCCGAAGCTCACCAGCCGCTATGGATCGCCAATGGAATAGCGGCAGGTGCAGCGCACTGTTAGCTTCCTGATTCAACGGATAGACACTTCAAACGAACGACCAAGAGCGGATGCGAATTTTTTCAGAGTAGAGAGCCGAATATCCTCTGCGTGGTTCTCTATACGAGAAATGGCTGACTTCTGGGTATGCAGCCGTTTCGCCATCTCCGCCTGGGTAATGCCAGATTCTTCCCGAACCTGCCTCAATAAGACTCCAATCTTAAAGGCGCTGTACCCCTCGTCGAAACCTTCATCAAATGCCGCATCCTTGGCCCGACGCTTGGAAATATATGCGTTCAAATCACTCATGATTTCTTCCTCGCGAAGTAATCGCGTTTGCGTTTCTCAGCGGTCCGAATCACTTTAGGGCGGAATTTTCGGAGTCTTCTTCTGGAAGGCGTGATTCAGTACCACCAGTTCGGCACCGTCCAAAAAACCGAGAACCCTGAATATGTTTCCTGCAACCTGAACTCGAACCTCCCAAATATCTTCGGAACCAACCAGCTTCTTGGGATACTGAGCTGGAACAAGGTCAATTTCCTCTACGAGCCGGAGTACCCAAGTGACCTTTTGGGCCTGCTTCGATTCGAGCGAGTCCAGAAACTCCTCGACAGGGCAGCGCCCCGACACCATCCGGTAGAAGACGACTTCTTTCATACACGAAGGTTAACATATATGTGAACGTAGTTTGAAGATGCGCCGTAAGGCCGGCTAACGCCTGAGCTCAGTTGTCGCCGGAGCGGGCGCAGCCCGCGGAGGGAATTTTACCCGCGCCAGCGGGTAAAGCGGTCGGCTGCAGCGCCCTGTTGGACGAATATACCCGATGATTAGACAAGTGATTCCCGGACTTCGCGGAATACGCCAAGAATCTTATCGCGATTCCCCGGAGCATTGTTCACGAAGAGCGGACTGGGATGGGGTGATATAAATACTTGATATCGCTCTGTATCAA
>JAKDLC010000259.1 GCA_030453055.1 Nitrosospira sp. | reverse complement strand
GTAACAGAAGGCAAAGGCTTCCCGGCAGCAAGCACAGGAAAAAAATACCCAGCCGGAAGCCGGCGAGCCGAAGAACGCGGAAGCCGGCGAGCCGAAGAACGCGCAAGCGGATGAGCCGAAACAGGCGGAAGCCGGCGAGCCGAAGAACGTGCAAGCGGACGAGCCGAAAAAAGCGGAAGCCGGCGAGCCGAAGAACGCGCAAGTCGAGCCGAAGAAAGGCGAGGTACGGGTCACTTACGTCCCCGAGCATATCAAGAAGGAAATCCGCGATCAATTGCGCCAGGAAGTGGTGGGTCAAGCCAAGCAGGAGCGCTGGGGCGACGTGAACGCCGTCCCTGAGTGGACGAAACGCTTTACCATGCAGGGGGATGTCCGGTTCCGCGAACAGGCCGACTTCTTCGCCGACAGTAACGCGCCGGCGGCCAATTTCCAGGCAATCGGGCAGGCCGTTCCCAATAGCACCGACAACGTGTATCACCGGGAGCGGGTGCGCCTGCGCTTCGGCATCAACACCAACATTACCCGCGGCATAGATCTCGGGCTGCGCTTGACCACCGGTAATGTCAATGGCCCGGTGATTACCGGGGAGTTGTTGGGTCCTCCGCCGATATCCATCGGATCGCCGACATCCACCCTGCAGACATTCGGAACCTTCAACAGCAAGTTTGCTTTTGTGCTGGATCAGGTTTTTCTCAGGCTCAGCCGCTTCGAGGGGTTCAACGCCGTCGTCGGGCGTTTTCCCAATCCGTTTTTCATAGGCACCGTGGGGAATATATACACGGGTATTGTCCAGCCGGGGAGCATCTTACCCACGGCCGGTGTTCAACACACCGATCTGCTATGGGACACCGATTTGAACTTTGAAGGTTTCGCCTTCAATATTCACCCCTGGCGGAAAGAGCAAAGGACGCTCAAGCCGTTCATCAATGCCGGAATATTTCCACTGCAAACAATCAATCAGAGCGAGACGGTCAAGGCCAAGGACAAATGGTTTTACGGGGCTCAGGCCGGGGTGGAGTGGATTCCGGAGAATGCAGATACCAAGGTCAGGATTGCCGTCGCCTATTTTGACTATCGCAACATCGCCGGAGTCCGCAATCCCAACTTTGGCGACACCCTGTTCAATCAGAGCGTTACGCTGTTCCGGCAAAAAGGCAACAGTCTGTTCAACATCGATAACGATGGCGATCCCAACACCAACCTCTGGGCGCTGGCGGCGGATTATAACATCGCCAACGTGACCATGGTGGCGGACTATTCCCGATTCGCGCCCATCCACGTCATTGGCACTTGGGACTACGCACGCAATGTGGGCTACAATCAGGAAAAGATCTTCGCTCGCACCGGGCAGAACATCGAGCCGCAAACCGACGCCTACCAGTTTCGCCTCACGGTGGGTTACCCGGTGGTCACGGAGCGGCACCAGTGGCAGGTTTTCGGGCATTATCGCTACTCCGAACGGGACTCGATGCTGGATGCCTTTACCGACTCCAATTATCTCCTGAGCGGCACCAACCACAAAGGTTACACCATCCATGGCTTATATGGAGTGGCGCATAACACCTGGTTGGGTCTCCGGTATAACTCATACAGCGAGATCAGCGGTTTGCCCTTGCGCATCGACTCGGTCAATCTGGATTTGAATGCCCGGTTTTGACATTCTGCGCCTGGACCGGGCTACCCGTTTCGCGATGAAAATTCCCCTATGAGCGTCCGTAAGAAAATGGTTCTGCGATGGGTGTGCCTGGGGATAGCCGTGGCATTTCTGGCGGGTTCCGGGTCGCCCGGTATCGTGGCCGCGAGCGCCGCTGCCACTAAGGATCAAAAAAGAGAGCGACAGGCTTTGCGGCGCATGCAGCAGCAATTGAACGAAGCCCAGCAGCAGAAATCGGCGCTGGATGAGGAAAAAGCAGTGCTGGAAGAAACACTGAAAAAAACCCAAGGTGAAACCGAAACCCAGAAACGATCAGCAGCGAGCGCCGCTGCCAAAGCTTCCCGTCTTGCGAAGGATATCGAAGCGGCAAACACCGAAAAAACCGAATTGCGTACGCAGCTCGATGAAGCGGGTAAACGAAACGAGGAATTGGCCAGTCAAAGCAGACAACTGGAACAGGATCTGAAGGATACGGCAGCTGCTCTTGAAAAACAGAATGAGCAGAGAAAGCTTTGCGAAGCAAATAACGCCGAGCTTTACCGGATAGGCCGGGAACTGGTCGACTGGTATACCAGCAAGGGTCCCGTGAACGCCATGCTGGAGGCAGAGCCTTTTACGGGGATGAAGCGTGTCGAAATGGAGAATCTGCTGGAAAACTATCGCGATAAGCTTGAAGGCCAGCGCCTCGAACCTTCGATCAAGTAAGGATGTTTCGGGCAGTTGTCGTGACAGCGAAACCTATCGTATGTTGGCGACAATGCGGCGGCGTTCGACGGAAACATTGTATTGGGTTTTAAACCGCATATACTGTTCATAGGTGTGTCCGACTGAATGAGGAGAAAAGTCATGGCGACATTACGTAAGCAGCGCGCGAAAACGAACACTGACGCGGCAAAAGAAGCAAAGACGTCGAAGGTTGCGGCTGCCAAGCCTCATAAACCGCCGGCGCCGGTTAAGACCAGCCAGGGTATCCAGAAGAATGAAAAGTCGCGGAAACCAGTGAGACGGTCACAGTCAGAAGAAAAAACGGATGAGACCCGCAAAGCGGCGAAGCCAAAGAAAATTAAGCTGGTGCGCGACAGTTACTCGATTCCTGAAAGCGAGCAAAAGCAGATCGCTGAACTGAAGCAGCGCTGCATCAATCACGGCCGGCGGGTAAAAAAGAGTTATTTGCTGCGCGCCGGTATCCAGGTGTTGGCGCTGATGGATGACAGTGAACTCCTTGCCGCCGTCGAGCATATCAAGTAATCGCGCCTGATCTTCTACACAAGCGAAGCCGGTTCAGCAGATGATGCGATAAAAAAAATAGATTTTCATTCCGCATAAATTGGGGTTGTGCCTCTCAAGGGGGAAGCGAGCCCCGCTTTCTTGAATCCCCTCACTGCCCTTGCCCGCCTGATTCCGGGGAGAGATAATATCAATCTTTCACTGTTATCCGCGCTTTCTCCAGTTTAGAAATCGGGCGGTAATAAAAGCGGGCTTAATCGGCGTTCGAAGTCAATCCAACTATGCTGTTGATGATCGATAATTACGATTCCTTCACCTACAACCTGGTGCAGTATTTTGGCGAACTGGGTGAGGAAGTGATCGTGTTTCGCAATGATGAAATCACGCCTGATGAAATTGCGCGGTTAAAGCCGGAGCGCATCGTAATTTCGCCCGGTCCCTGCACACCGAATAAAGCGGGCGTCTCGGTACCGCTGATTGAGCGCTACCATGATCGGGTTCCCATATTAGGCGTGTGTCTTGGCCATCAAAGCATAGGCCAGGCCTTTGGCGGCAAAATCGTCCATGCCAAACGACTCATGCATGGCAAGACTTCGCCCATTTTTCACAAGAACATCGGCATGTTTCGAGGTCTGCCGAATCCGTTTGCGGCGACCCGTTATCATTCTCTCGTCATCGAGCGGGAAAGCCTTCCGGATTGCCTGGAAATCACCGCATGGACCGGCGATGACGAAATCATGGCCGTGCGTCACAAAACGCTGGCGGTCGAAGGTTTGCAGTTTCATCCGGAGTCCATTCTGACCGAGCACGGGCACGAGCTGCTGAGAAATTTTTTGAATCAGTGAACCGCTGCGTCCGAGCGTGACCCCTCCCGTCATTCCCGCGAAAGCGGGAATCCAGAC
>JAKDLC010000258.1 GCA_030453055.1 Nitrosospira sp. | reverse complement strand
CATGGCTGCGTTGCAACTCCTTGGAATGGAACGACCATTCCGCGTCGTTGCGCCTTGCCCTGCACCCCAAAAACCGCACACTTCACCTCGTCCAACTACCGGATTTAGGTTAAATGAACCCGGCACCGATACCCAATGCGATGACCGTCGATGTGGAGGATTATTTCCAGGTTTCGGCCTTTGCTTCTCATATTCCGAGGGAGTCGTGGACTTCCATATCGTGTCGGGTGGAGATCAATATCGACCGTATTCTTGCTTTGCTGGATGAGGATTGCACAAAAGCAACTTTTTTCACATTGGGATGGATTGCTGATCGTTATCCCGCCATGGTAAAGCGCATCGTCGCAAACGGCCACGAGCTTGCCAGCCATGGTTGGGGTCACCATCGCGTTTCTGATCAGAAGTCCCATGAATTCCGTGATGATGTCGTTCGAAGCAAGGCCATCCTTGAAGATATCGGTGGTCAGGCGGTGCTGGGTTACCGCGCGCCGAGCTTTTCCATAGGCCGCCATAATTTATGGGCGCTGGATGTACTTGAAGAAGCAGGCTATCGCTATAGCTCCAGTATCTATCCCATTCAACACGACCATTACGGCATGCCGGATGCTCCCCGCTTCGCCCATCGCCCACGCGACAAGGGGCTGCTGGAATTGCCGATCACCACAATGCGCCTGTTCAGGCGGAATTTTCCGGCTGGCGGGGGGGGCTTTTTCAGGCTTTGGCCCTATCCGGTTTCGCGGTGGTTTCTACTGCGGCTGAATCATCACGAACAACGTTCCGCAATCTTTTATTTTCATCCTTGGGAAATAGACCATAAGCAGCCGCGCCAGAAGGGCATCAGCATGAAAACACGCTTTCGCCATTATTATAACCTGCATCGCATGGAGGAGCGGATCAAGGCGCTGACGCGCGACTTCAGGTGGGATCGCGTGGATCGGATTTTTCTGGACCAGGATATATGAGCCGTCTCACCGACGCTTTCCAGGAGGATCGCAACGCTTCCTCTCTTCAGGGAAGCACACCGTCCGTACACCGGCTTGAACCACAGGATAGGGAAAGATGGGACGAATTCGTGTCGGTCTGTCCGGATGCCACCTTTTTTCACCGTGCCGGTTGGCAAACGGTCATCGAACGCGCTTTGGGCCACAAAACCTGGTTCCTTTACGCCGAATCGGGGGGGGAAATTCAAGGCGTGCTGCCCCTGGCGGAAATCAACAGCCGTATTTTTGGCCACTCGTTGAGCTCCCTTCCATTTTGTGTCTACGGTGGCATTGCCGCAATCTCGGAATCTGGCAGGGAGGTACTCGACCGCGCTGCCCAGGCGCTTGCTTCGCGGTTGAAAATTGACTATCTGGAATACCGGAACCTGAAAATCAGGCACCCGGATTGGCCAACCAAGGATCTCTACGTGACTTTTCGCAAAGAGATCGATCCGGAAGTGGAACGGAACATGCAGGCCATCCCGCGCAAGCAGCGCGCGATGGTGCGCAAGGGTATCAAGGCGGGACTGGAAAGCACCGTAGATGAGGATATCGAGCGTTTTTTCTTTGCCTATTCAGCCAGCGTCCACCGTCTTGGTACGCCGGTCTTTTCCAAAAAATACTTCCGCGTTCTCAAGGAAGTCTTCGCCGACGATTGCGAACTCATGATCATTCTCCAGGGCGGGCGTACCATCAGCGGCGTGATGAGCTTTTATTTTCGCGACGAAGTATTGCCTTATTACGGGGGCGGCACCAATGAAGCAAGGGAGTTGGCAGCGAACGATTTCATGTACTGGGAACTGATGCGGCGCGCTTGTGAAAGAGGGGTTAAAATTTTCGACTTTGGGCGTAGCAAGCGCAATACCGGCTCTTTCGATTTCAAGAAGAATTGGGGATTCGAGCCGCAACGGATTCATTACGAATATCAGTTGCACCGGGCAGGAACGGTGCCTGATCATAATCCTCTCAATCCCAGGTATCAGCTTTTCATCAAGGCCTGGCGGAAACTACCCCTGCCGCTTGCCAATTTCATCGGTCCGTACGTGGTAAGGAATCTGGGTTAGGTCAATGCAGGAACTTCTTTATCTCGTTCATCGAATCCCCTATCCGCCGGACAAGGGAGATAAAATCCGCTCTTATCACTTGCTCAAGCACCTGAGTCAGCACTATCGCATCCATCTCGGCACGTTTATCGATGACGAGAAAGACCGGAACTATCTCGGCAAGGTCAGAAGTCTCTGTGGCGAGACATGCTTCGTTGACCTTTATCCCGGGACCGCCCGTCTGCGGAGCCTTCGCGGTCTGTTTTCCGGACAGCCGCTCACCTTGCCCTATTACCGGGACAGGGGTCTGCAAGCGTGGGTAAACGGCATACTCGAAACAAAACCTGTCAGAAACATTCTGATTTTCTCCTCGGCCATGGCGCAGTATGTCAGCCATGCCGGATATGCTCGCCGGATAATCGATTTTGTGGATATCGACTCGGATAAATGGATGCAATACTCAACCACAAAAACCTGGCCGATGAGCTGGATCTACCGGCGTGAATCAAGGTTGCTGCTGCGTTATGAAAGGAAAATCGCCAAAGACTTTGACAGTGCGGCGTTCGTTTCCGAGACAGAGGCCAGTCTATTCAAGCAGCTTGCGCCGGAGGCGGCGGCAAAAATCACACACTTCAACAACGGCGTCGATGCGCATTATTTCTCACCGCAGAATATTTATCCTAATCCCTACCCGGCGGGTATCGAGACTTTGGTTTTTATCGGAGCCATGGATTATTGGGCCAACGTTGATGCCGTGGACTGGTTTGCGCGCAGGGTCTTTTCCACAATTCGCGCGCAGTTACCCAAGGTTGAGTTCCATATTGTCGGTGCCCGCCCGACAACAGCGGTAATGGCTCTGGCCGCACTTCCCGGCGTCACGGTAACCGGATCAGTGCCGGATGTCCGGCCCTACCTCGCCCACGCATCCCTGGCGGTCGCGCCGCTACGCATCGCCCGCGGCATACAGAATAAAGTGCTGGAAGCAATGGCTATGGAAAAAATCGTGATCGCTTCTCCGCAAGCGATGGAAGGCATATGTGCCCAGCCCGGCCAGGAACTACTCGTCGCCAACGACGAGGTCGATTTTGCCCATCAAATTATTACACTTCTACAGAGCGGACCAAACCGGGTCATCGGTCGTGCCGCCAGGGCTCGTGTTCTGGAAGATTACAGCTGGAAGAGAGGTCTGGGGCGGATGGACGCGATCCTTTCGCAGCCGCAAGCCCTTAATACCAAGAAAGATTGTTTGCAAACACTGCTCGCAGAACATGCAAAACCAATCTGAATCCGCGGGAGACGATGTGGCATGAATGCGCAAACGTCGCAAGAAATTACGCGTAATTCCGCCGTAATGCTGGACCAGCAGAATGTAAGGGTGGCTGCTTTACTCACGCTCGCCGCCGTAGCGGCAATCCTGGCCGGCTATCATGAAACCACGTGGTCCATGGTCTCCATCTGGGAACGGTCCGACACATTTGCTCATGGTTTTCTGATCTTTCCCTTCAGCGCCTACCTGATCTGGGGGCAACGCAGGCATCTCAGTAAACTTCTTCCGCAGCCCAATCCCTTGGGGCTGCTGGTGCTCGGCGGCCTGGGGTTTGTCTGGCTGCTGGCTACGCTCGCCAGCGTTCAGGTATTTGAGCAATTTTTGCTGATAATGATGATTCCTGCCGTGGTTTGGGCGATCCTGGGGAATCGCATGGTATGGGCGCTCGCCTTTCCCCTGGCCTATCTTTTGCTCGCCGTGCCCTTCGGCGAAGCGCTGAT
>JAKDLC010000257.1 GCA_030453055.1 Nitrosospira sp. | reverse complement strand
CATCCCGTAGCGGGCCTCACCCGGAAGGTGAGCGTCAAATAATACGAAATATTGTCATTAATCATAACGCTGATCTATTAAATGAGCGGTCAACTACCGGATTTAGGATGATAGCACTAAACTGGAAAATGGGATTTAACTGCCGCATTTAGGATTATACAGTTGCTTTTGAGGTGAGATGAGGTTGGCCTCTCACCGAATTCAAAATTTTAACCCCGATTGAATTTATGAAAGCCGGCTGAGGTTACTTTTTATTATCTTTTTCTCTTTGTAAGATCAACCAGATAACGCGCGCAAACCCTTGTAAATCTTGACAGAGTTGCCTTGCGGAGGCACAATTCCAACTCTTTGATGCAGCTCGTGGCGAATTAGCTCAGTGGTTAGAGCAGCGGAATCATAATCCGTTGGTCCCCAGTTCGAATCTGGGATTCGCTACCAACGATGAAGTATCGGCGATACTAGCAAATGCCTACGGTCGCGCCGTAGACAGATACCGGGCTGACTTCCAATGACCCCATCGGTTCCCCACACTCCGCTTCAGGTTTAACAATTCTTCCACATTAAGCGCCGTGTGTGGGAAAGCGCACAGAGTCCGTTGTTGCAAAGTGAGAGCATTGGCACGGTGCTTACTCTGACAACAGTCGAGGGATGCAGATAATGGAAAACTCAAATTTAATAGACATGTTCGGCCTAAGTGGCGATCCTTCAAGTGACGATCGGTTGGATGATTTACTTTTTCGTCTGGAATCGGGCGTCTCGAACGCGCTTCATGAAAAAAGCGACCTGTTTGCCCTCCTTCATAATTACGGCCATCGATGCGCCGAATCCGACGGGGGTTCTTTTCAACGATTGAAAATGCGGAAAAAAAGTTTCAGAATTGTCATGGGCTTATAACGCGCGCCGAAGGGATTCGCTCGCTATTTTGATGACCCCCTGCAGAGAGACCTGAACCATTTCCGGGTGAATCAGAACTGATCTCTTCTATTTCTTGTGCGGTCATTTCACGCAGATACCGCTACAATCGGCGCCGCCCCTGGCGGGATCGCAATTATCCAAGGGATCATCCACACAAGTCTTGCCGGCAGGGCAGGGAAATCCGGCAATTCCGCCGCACATTTGTTTGGGTTCCTTATCACCGTACGCAGCGCTTCCCTTGGGTGGATAGTCGACACGTTTCCCGGTCCCGGGTTTGGTGGGCTCTGCGCCCCCAATCTTCACCGTCTCGCGAAGCTGCCGCGGCTGTACCGCTTCGACATCCATGGATTCCACCTCTCCATCCGTGTGGCGGGCAGTGTAAACGCCGACGACGTCCAACGGCACAGGACTTTTTACAACCAGAAATCCCTCCAGGAACGCGAAATCGACACACACGCCGCCGATCGGGCAAAAGTAGCCCGCGATGTCAAAACAATTTACGCCAACCGCCCCGTCGGGCTGAAGAACCGCTTCCTTGAATGGCGTAACGTCGAAGGGACCGGGGTCAGAGCCGAACTGGGTCGCAAGCGCGACCTTGGCGGCAACGGTGATTGGCTTGCCGGTGGGGTTGTGTATATTAATGGTTGTGCGATAGGTTCCCCTTGCCAACGTACCATCCTGGTGGGGCAGCAATAGCGAACAAGCCACTTTCGCGGCATATTGATACTCCGTCTTGATCGTCTTCGAAGGCTTTACCGGCTCCGCCCTGGATACCGGAATAACTTCGGCGGGACCCAGCACACCCCATAGCCCCGCCAAAGCAGCAAAAACGCCGATCACACGTAGCTGTTTCATGATTATCCCCTCCTGTTGGTTTGAGGACGGTACAAATTAACCCTCACGTCATGAATCAGAAAAATGAACATCTCATAAATACCGCCATTTATTCATAGCAGTTTTTCTTTTATAGTCAAGGTTATTTCTCCGCCTCAATTCGTAGATCTTCGCACTCAGCGTGTAGCCGCGGACGGCGACAAGCATTCGCCGTCACCCCCCCTGCCGCGATGTCGACGTGACCCAGCGCCATAGCGGATATTGCACCATTACGATGGCCGCAATGAGGAAGCCATACAGCACGGCGTATCGAACCATCAACTCACCCGATTCGGCCAGATGTGAACGATCGCTGCTCAACAAGAACTGCAATGCGGAAAATACCTGTCCATATTTGACGATCACCTGTTCCGTGCCAAAATGAAGCGCCAAATAGGCCAGCGCGCCTGAACCAAGCGCCCATGCGACTGCCCTTGTCCGGCGCCCTATTCCTGGAATCAACGCCAGCACGGCCTTCGTTCCGCCAAACGAGATTTGCGCCATGGCCAGGCCGATCAGCAAAAATGCGCCGACGCTGCCATTGTCGGCAATCAGTTCTACCAGATTGTCTGTCGACGCCGCCGCCACAACGATGTAGTAGGAGAAGGGTATGAGCAGGCTGGCGCCGATCGTCCACCCCAGCAGCGCTGATCTGGCGCCGTGGGCGCCGGGAAGGATGCGCCACGCGGCGATGACGACGCCTGCCGTCGCCGCGACACTCCAGAGGCTGAATAACGCCAGAAAGCGGCCGAGCAATTCCCATTTCCACGGCCAGGCCAGAACGGGAGAGCCAACGATATCGTGGATGCTCTCGTCTGGCACCGCGGACCACAACAGCATCCACGCGATCAACCCATGCAGCAGCACCAGGGGCGGGAAACTGAGCAGATACAGCTCTCCCCGCGCCAGCCATTGTGCAATCAGTATCGGAAAACCCATCGCCCAATACAACAGGGTTGCGAGCAATACCAGGGAGCGAACGGGATGGCCAGCGTACACCAGTTCGCGAACGTTATAGGGCGTCAAAGGCGACTGCGTAATCAACCAGCCGATCGCCACGCATATCCCGATCTCGATTGTCACCAGACCCAGCGTGCGTTTCCCGCTCACCGCCATGGGGACCGCGACGAGAGGCGCTGGCTGCGATACTGCCGTTCCGGCCTCCCGCCTGGCGGGTGTTTCGTGCCCGGGGGGCGTTCCGTGGCGTTGCAGCACCGACAATGCCCAGCCTACCAGCAATAACAGGATTGGCTCCGTTATGTCCGCGTTGCGGCCCAGCAAACCCATCTGCATCAGCTCGATCAGGCACGACCATATCGCCAGCCCCGCCGTTGCTTTCCGGACGCCCATGCCGAGTCTTTGCACAAGCCAGAGCAAAGCGGTATAAATGAACAACGACCGGGCCAGCCCCCGAACACCGGTTTCCATGGATCCCTGGAGCATCGTTGCGAACGGGACGCCGTTGAAGGTTCCCCCCGGAGCGGGAGAAAAGGGCATCATTGCGGTGATAGACCAGGCTGCGAATAGCAGCCAGAACGCCGACTCGAATAGTCTTGAGTCGCCCGGACGCAGCAGCGCCAAAAATCCCAGATAGGCCGCCAGGAAGCCGGTAAGCGTCGAGGCATCCAATGTCAGATTTACGATAGCAAGCTTTCCCGCCATGACCAGCATGATCGCGCCTGCCAGCCGCCATGCCGGCCGCTTTCCCAACGCAACGAAAGCGCTGCCCGCAACCATCACGCCAGCCGCATGCATCATCACTGCCGGGAACGACAAGTCATACTCCAGAAAAAGCGGCTTCAATGCATTTTTGAATTTCTGCCAATCCAGCGATGGCACCAGCGGCAGTAACTCGGTGAGCAGCCACAACGCCAATACCGCATGGATTGCAAGCGAGGCGGAGTCGAATGAGCGGACCCCGCCGGGTGCATGCTTTTTTATCAGATACGCCACAGCCAGTCCTGACGTCATCCCCGCCATATTCCATATCACATCCGCCAGCG
>JAKDLC010000256.1 GCA_030453055.1 Nitrosospira sp. | reverse complement strand
GGCTAAAATCGCCAAGGGCGACGGGGCGGCCGTGTCGGGCGGGGAAGTCATCGCCACCATAGACACCGAAGCCGCGGTCCCAACTGCGGCCGCCACCGCGGCGGCGAACACGCCGCCGTCAAGCGCGAAGCCTGGTTCGGCGCCATCGGCTGTAAAGCCTGCCCCGGCAACGGCTTCACCCACCCCCTTGCCCACAAAGTCAGCTCCAACGATGATGCCCGCCGCCCGAAAAATGGCGACACAGGCGAATCTCGATGTAGAGCAAATCGATTCAATCAAGGGAAGCGGCCGTGGTGGCCGAATCACCAAGGAGGATGTGGCGGCGCATGTGGAAAGCAAGCCTCCGCCCTCCCCCGCAACGCCACCCGCCTCGGCAGCACCGGCGCCTGCGCCCGCGGGTAATCGGCCTGAACAGCGGGTGACCATGTCGCGGTTGCGGGCGCGCATTGCCGAGCGGCTCGTGCAGTCGCAATCCACCGCGGCGATACTCACCACATTCAATGAAGTCAACATGCAAGCGATAATGGACTTGCGCGCGCGCTACAAGGATAAGTTCGAGAAAGAGCATGGGGTCAAGCTCGGCCTCACCTCTTTTTTCGTCAAGGCGGCAGTGGCGGCGCTGAAGAAATTTCCCATTGTCAACGCATCGGTAGATGGCAGCGACATTGTCTACCATGGTTATTACGATATCGGCATCGCGGTCAGCAGCCCGCGCGGGCTGGTGGTTCCCATCATTCGCAACGCCGACTCATTGTCGCTGGCCCAAATTGAAAAGCAGATTGCGGATTTCGGCAAACGCGCGCAGGACGGAAAACTGACCATTGAAGAATTGACCGGCGGCACCTTCTCGATCACCAACGGCGGCGTATTCGGTTCAATGCTCTCCACTCCCATCATCAACCCGCCGCAAAGCGCCATTCTTGGCATCCACGCCACCAAGGAACGTCCGGTGGCCGAGCATGGTCAGGTCGTGATCCGTCCGATGAATTATCTCGCGCTGTCCTACGATCACCGAATCATAGACGGGCGCGACGCGGTACTTTCACTGGTGGCGATGAAAGAGGCATTGGAATACCCGATGAGCCCGTTACTGGAAGCCTGACAGCATAATTTTATACCGATGAACCATTCCCGGTTTGCGGCTATGTAGTTTTTGCAGATATTCTGTTCGCGTCAACGATATTCTTGATTTTTTTCTTTATGCAGGCACATTGCCCTACGCCTACTTCCTCTTCACCCTGTCATTCCCGCGAAAGCGGGAATGACAAAGCGTTTGTAGGCCGGATTAGCGTAAGCGTAATCCGACAACGTTGCTTCATACTGCTCTAATGGGTTGCGCGTCGCACCGCCCTCCCCCGCTCAAACCGTATAAGAACAATAAAATCAAGCCTTCTCGTTTCTTTATCCTCTTTTCATAAAATACCGACATGAATCAATCTTTCGATGTGGCAGTAATCGGTGCCGGTCCCGGCGGCTATGTAGCGGCGATCCGCTGCGCCCAATTGGGATTAAATACCGTTTGCATAGACGAGTGGAAAAATCCTCAAGGCAAACCCAGCCTCGGCGGCACTTGTTTGAACGTCGGCTGCATCCCTTCGAAGGCGCTGCTGGAATCCTCGGAGAATTACGAACGGGCCGCGCATAAATTTTCGGCCCACGGAATCAAGGTAGGGGAGCTGTCGATGGATGTACCCGTGATGATATCCCGAAAGGATAAAATCGTCTCAAACTTCACCGGCGGCGTCGCCATGCTGTTCAGGAAAAATAAAATCGCGTCGATGCACGGGCGCGGAACGCTGCTCAGCAGCAGCAAAAATGACAGTGGTAATAACAGGACATGGCGGATCGAAGTGAAGAACGGAGAAGAGGCGCACACCGTCGAGGCAAAACATATCATCATCGCCACCGGATCGACGCCGCGCCAATTGCCGTTCGCGCCGGTGGACAACGCGCGAATACTGGACAATGCCGGTGCGCTGGCGCTGACTGAAGTACCCGAGCGGCTGGGCGTGATTGGCGGAGGCGTGGTCGGCCTGGAAATGGGCAGCATGTGGCGAAGGCTCGGCTCGGAGGTGACCATTCTTGAGGCGCTGCCCACATTCCTTACGGCCGCCGACGCGCAAGTGGCGAAAGAAGCGCGAAAAATCTTCACCAAAGAAACAGGTCTAATAATACAAACCGGCATCAAAATAAGCGGGGTCAAAACAGGTGAAGCCATTACTGTGCAATATGCGGACGCTGAGGGCAAAGCGCAACAGCGGGAAGTAGACAAACTGATCGTCGCGGTCGGCCGGGTTCCCAATACCGCTGGATTGGGTGCGGAAAATGTCGGGCTGAAAATAGATGACCGCGGTTACATCGAGGTGGACGGCGGTTGCCGCACCAACCTACCGAATATACATGCCGTGGGTGACGTGGTGCGCGGACCCATGCTGGCGCATAAGGCCTCTGAAGAAGGCGTCGCGGTAGCCGAAGCCATCGCGGGCCAGGCGGGGCATGTGAATCTCGACACCATTCCCTGGGTGATCTATACCTCGCCGGAAATTGCCTGGGTTGGGAAGACTGAACAGGAATTGAAAACAGCAGGTATTCAATATAAAACGGGGCAGTTTCCCTTCATGGCGAACGGGCGCGCGCGCGCCTTGGGTGAGACCGGCGGTTTCGTCAAAGTACTGGCGGATGCGAATACCGACCGCATTCTCGGCGTCCACATGATCGGCCCCTACGTTTCCGAAATGATCGCCGAAGCGGTAGTGGCAATGGAATTCGCTGCCAGCAGCGAGGATATTGCACGCATCGTCCACGCCCATCCCTCACTGTCGGAAGTCCTGCATGAAGCGGCGCTGGGCGTGGATAAACGCGCGATTCACATATGAATCCCGGCTCGATCTGAAGTTGCGCTATTGCTACGAAACGACGCCATCGAGACCTCGCCCTTCCTTCGTCATTCCTGCGTAAGCCGGAATCCATGATTCTCCAAAACTACAGCTCTGCCCTTTACAGCCATCCCGGCGCAACCAGTAGCGTGCACGTAATGAAAGCGTACAAATTTGACAGAATCTTAAGCGATATGTACAATTTTAATGTGTACAATAAAGAGGAGATTCTGCCATGCCAAGGGTAGCCGTAAAAGACAATAAACGTATGTCGCTCCGCATTCCTGCTGCCGAGAAAGCGCTCCTGTTACGCGCGGCGGCGCTTAAGGACACGGATCTGACGGAATTCGTCCGGCAGCATAGCATTCATGCCGCTAAAGCCATCATCCGCGACGACGAGCAACTGGGCCTCTCCGAGCGGGACAGCCTGCGCGTGTTGGCCTTGCTTGAAAATCCGCCTGTACCGAATGCAAGGCTGCTCGCTGCCGCGAAAGTGCTGCCGAAGCGTAGATGAGCATTCCTCCATGGCATGAGGAGCCCATCAGCAAGAAGCATGACCGAGAGACCTTCGACTGCGGCGCAGAGCCGCTGAACGGCTTTCTGCGAAAGTACGCCCGGAAAAGCCATGAGGCAGGCGGGGCAAAGACCTTTCTCGCGGTCGATGATGCCGATGGAAAAACAGTCTTCGGCTTCTATAGCCTGAGTCCTACTTCGGTCGAATATGCCCGCTCACCCTCCATAGTGAAGCGGGGATTGGGACATTATGAAGTGCCGGGCTTTCGTTTGGCGCGGCTGGCGGTCGCACGCGCCTTTCAGGGAAAGGGTCTTGGCGGGCAACTTCTTATGGTAGCCGGCCGTCGCTGCCTGCAGGTAGCACAGGAAGTGGGAGGCGTGGTACTGGTGATTGATGCCAAGAATGACA
>JAKDLC010000255.1 GCA_030453055.1 Nitrosospira sp. | reverse complement strand
AGTGGGTTCGCGAGGGAGGCTCCGTGCTATTGGAACCGTGGCGCGCGCGGGTCACCCGGTGGCGCGCCGCCGGCATCGCCGGCAAGGCGAGTGCGTGCGGCACGAAGAGCCCGTCGGCAGCTTGCAGGTGCAGGGCGAGGAGAATGCCGGGTTAAAGCGACTTCAAATATTCGACCAAGTCACCTTTCTCCGGGTCGCTCAAGTGTAAGCCAAAGTGTCTGTCATAATGGCTCACTACCTCATGCAGCGTTGAAAAACGCCCGTCATGATAAAAGCCGCCCTTGGTGTGCGTCCATAATCCCTTCAGTGGAGCCGTGCGATACCTCTTGTCAGGCGCCCGGTTGGCCTGGAAATCGTCAATGCCGATTTCTTCCGCAGTATGCATATTCCAGCCAGGCTCGGTAAAAGTCGGCGGAACATGGCAGGTCGCGCACTTTGCCTTCTTCTCAAAAACCTTTTTGCCATTCAGCGCCATATTCGGGTTGAAGCTGCCCGCCGGCGGCTTCGGCGCAGGAATGGCAAGCTGATACAGGTGTAACGCCGGCAATTTGGCGCTGATTAAATCAGGGTCGTTGCGGATATTATCAAACCCGGCGCGCGCAGCAACAGGAAATTGCTCGGCATCTTTCAGGCGTGGGTCAAAGAATGTCCCCTTACCCTGCATCTCGATGTTTGCGACAAAAGCGTTCCAATGAGGCACCGAGCCCCAACCGGTCCAGGTATGCAGGTTCACGCCCGCCAAACCAAAAGCGGGCGGGATAAGTGTGGCGGCGGTTTTTCCATCTGGACGGAATCCTTTGCCATCGAGCAGCAGTTCGGCGTCAAATTTGCCCGGACCCCAGGCAGCAAGGACTTTGCGAACGGTTTTCTCGTCAACCCCGAGCAATTCAGCAATAGCGCTGAGATCGGGCGCAAGATTAATGATCGCGCCGACGTTAAGATCCCGGTTGGCCCAGCCATCGAGCCGATGGCCAATCCCGGGCGCCAGTGAATCATCCACCGTGGAATGGCACAAAGCGCACTGTGTTCCCATGGAGCTTAGACGCTCACCCGACTCGAAAATACCTGTCACCCCGATAATTGCATTCAATTTCAGCAAGGCGAGTGTAGTGGCCGGATCATCCAAATCGACCTGCCCATGTTTCAGATTCTCAACCAGATCATGAGGAAGCGCATCGACGTCCACCTTCAGCCCCACTTTTAGTGCGGTGTTCGGACTTACGCCCGGTCCTACTCCACCAAAACGTTTTCCTTGAATGGCCTGGTGCAGCTTGATTGTGTCGCCCCAAAAAGCCTCATCGCCGAAGGTGTCGAAACGGAAGATATGTCTTCCTGCAGCTATTGTCTGCTTTGCATGCCTGTCGATTCGCCGGTCAAGGTGTGTGACCGGTTTACCGCCCTTTCCGGAATCCGAATCATCGGAATCCGAATCATCGGAATCCGAAGCAGTCGCCGTAGGCGTGTTGGAAACCCAGGCTATCTGAATAGTCGCCACCGCCAGGATCAGTACCGCCAAGATCGTTTGCCAATTGCGTTTCATTTCAACCTCCGCGCTTGTGTTTGATTATTTTGCTGAATCGTGCTGAATCGGCTTGGCGGCATTGCTGCCTAAGTAATCGCGCCTTCAGACCCTAGAATTCATTTTATTACCCCTTCGCCTTGCGACGAGAGTGATAAGACCGAGGCCCGCAAGCAGCAGAGCATAGGATTCAGGCTCGGGGATGGGAGAGACATAAGAAGCGCCGAGCGAAGCGCTGTCCACGTTCAGCACATCCAATGCCCAATGCGAATCACGAGTAGCGAAATTCACCCATCCGGACCCGCTGAAACCATCGGTCAATGAACCGGGCGGAAAACTGTCGAATTGCGTAAGGGTGGCGGTGTAATCGCCATCGGGAAGGTCCTCCATCAGAAATGAATCCGAAGCATTTCCGGTGTCGGGGTCTTGTGGAACCGTCGGGAAGACACCGTCATCAACGGCAGCGATTTGGGCTCCAGTGGAGGCATTGAAAAGTGAAACGATGGGGTCGAAACCACCGCCGGGAATAACTGTGCCTTGAGCATTGGTTCCCCCCGCGTATGACCATGTGCGCAAAGTGACGTCCGCGACGGCTTCCGTCACCGTGAAGTTGAATTCCTGCACCTGGTCATCATGATCGAACTTTCCGGTAAAAGAGAAATCGCTTGCGTTCGCGCTTCCGGCAACCAAGCCAAAAGCAATAAATGCGTTGAAAATCTTCATATCCACTCCGTATGAAAAGCCATCAAGTCGTTATTTATAATCGTCATTTATCTCTACCGTTGCCTTGCCGACGGTAGGGTATTATTTAACTGTGATCAGAAGAGCACAATAGCCCACAAGAGCTATTCTGGGACTATTGTCCTGGGTTAGAAAAAACGAGTGGGAATCACCCGAAAGGTGAGAGTCAAGGGAAATAGGGGAAATAGGGGACAGACCACGGTTTCCGGTGTCCCCTATTCCCCCTCCGGTTCATTTCATAGTAAATTACGAGCTGTAATCGCTCTAAGGGTTCAGGCTCAACATGAAAAAGATTCTCGCCCGAGCCGCCGCCAGCAAAATAGTATGGGCGGCAGCGGTGCTGCTGCTCCTTTATACGCTTGGCGGTTTTTTGCTCGCACCCTACCTGCTCGAACGGAACCTGCCGCGCTATGTGGAGGACCATCTGGGCCAGCCTGCGAGTGTCGGCGATATTCGCGTCAATCCCTACCTGTTCATCCTCGAAATGTCGGATTTCAAGCTCGACGGAGCGGGCGACAATGCCTTGCTGAAGTTCGAGCGTCTGACCGTCGACTTCGAGTTGTGGTCGAGTATTTTCCGGGGCGCGTGGACCTTTGCCGATATCAGGACGAAGGGATTCGATCTGCGGCTGGAGATAGATCGGGAGGGACACATCAATGTTGCCGAGTTGTTGAAGCGCTTGCAGGGTCCCGAACGGACGGATCAACCCCCGCCGAGCATTATTCTGGAGCACGTGGCTGTGAGCGACAGCAGCATCAGTTTCAGCGATTTCTCGGACGCAACCCTGGCAAGCACGACATTCGCACCGATCAATCTGGAGCTTACCGGCTTTCGCACTTTTCCGGATGACCGGAAAGGGAACTACACGCTGGCCTTGAGCTTACCCGGGGGTGCTTCTTTGGCATGGAAGGGAGACATCACGCTCTCCCCGCTGACTTCGAACGGGGAGTTCAGCATCAAAGGAATAGAGGTTGCGACCATCTGGCAGTTTTTGCAAGACGAGCTGCGAATGGCCAAGCCGCAGGGTGAACTCGCACTCGCCGGCCGCTACGGCTTCTCTTACGGACAGGGCCACGCTGCCTTCGGCTTGAGCGGAATTCAGGCGGAGGTGTCCGATCTCGTTATCGCGCTGCCCGCGCGCAGTACGCCGTTGCTTTCACTGCGCAGCATCCGCGTCAGCGACGCGCAGTTTGTCCTGGATGACCGGGAACTGGTCGTGTCGAGGCTACGCCTATCCGATGGCAAGCTGAGCGCGAGCCGTGCCGGCGACGGCACGCTGGACTGGCAACGCCTGGTCGTGACGGCGCCCAGGTCCGATGAGGGAGCGGATGCGGCGGATGTAACAGATGTTGCGGAGGAGGCGAAGCAGCCGTGGCGCGTGCGCGTGGAAAACGCCGGGATGGAAAACGTCGCGCTTGCATACGCGGACCATGCGTTATCCCCGGCGCGGGTTTGCGGGGCGGGGGCGGTAAACAGCCAACGCCAGCTGGACGGCACCGCCGGGGCCGGGCTCGCCCGGGTGGCTGCGGAAGCGTTGCAGCTGACGGT
>JAKDLC010000254.1 GCA_030453055.1 Nitrosospira sp. | reverse complement strand
TGCGGAGAGTATAATTGCTGCATTGAACACCGGGGAGTTCCACGTTTTTCCCGACTCGATAGCCAGACGAATCGGAAACGCCTATCGGAGCTTTTCCGAGAGCGTAATCGAAACCGATATTTCAGAATATGAAGCACTGGGGTCAGAACAGGAAGGAAGTAAAAAATAACACGAATATCGTTCTGATGAGGAGGAAGACCTTCAGAACGCGTTCCGATCTGTTGCGGAGGTCTTCCTGACCTGTGCGGCTCATAAATTATTTTGAAGGAGATTAGCATGGCGCATAATCTGTTCAACACATTGAAAGAACTTCCCCTTTCCGCCGGCAAGAAAGCAAAATTCTATTCTCTCCCCGCGCTGGAAGCATCCGGTGTGGGCAAGATTTCGCGGTTACCGGTTTCCATTCGCATCGTGCTGGAGTCGGTTTTGCGCAATTGCGACGGCAAGAAAGTCACCGAAGCCCATGTGAGGCGATTGGCTGATTGGCGACCCAACGCCGCGCGGACGGATGAGATTCCCTTCGTCGTGTCCCGGATCGTACTGCAGGACTTTACCGGCGTACCGCTCCTGGTGGATCTGGCCGCAATGCGCGGGGTGGCAAAAAAAATGGGCAAGGATCCCAAGCTCATTGAACCGCTGGTGCCGGTCGACCTGGTGGTCGACCACTCGGTGCAAGTCGATTATTACGGTAGCAATCAAGCGCTTGACCTCAACATGAAGATTGAATTCCGGCGCAACAATGAGCGCTATCAGTTCATAAAATGGGGTATGCAGGCGTTCGATACGTTCAAGGTGGTGCCGCCCGGAATCGGTATCGTGCACCAGGTGAATCTGGAATATCTCGCTCGCGGCGTGCACCGGAAAAATGACATGGTGTATCCCGACACGCTGGTCGGCACCGATTCGCATACCACCATGATCAACGGTATCGGCGTGGTGGGTTGGGGTGTCGGAGGGATCGAAGCTGAAGCCGGAATGCTGGGACAGCCGGTTTACCTGCTTACCCCGGATGTTGTGGGCGTGAATCTGACAGGCCGCTTGCGTGACGGCGTCACCGCTACCGATCTGGTACTCACCATCACCGAGATGTTGCGTAAAGCCGATGTGGTTGGCAAGTTCGTGGAATTTTTCGGCGAAGGTACCGCGTCGCTATCGGTGCCCGACCGTGCCACTATCGCCAACATGGCGCCTGAATATGGCGCCACCATGGGATTTTTCCCCGTGGACGACGCTACCATCGAGTATTTCGAAGGTACCGGGCGTAGCGGCGAGGAAGTCGCGGCGTTTCAATCCTATTTCAAGGCTCAGGAACTGTACGGTATTCCACGCAAGGGGGATATCGATTACACACGCGAACTGGGACTTGATTTAAGCGCGGTTGCGCCTTCACTGGCAGGCCCCAGGCGCCCTCAGGACCGCATCGAGATCGGCAACATAAAATTAAAGTTGACCGAGCTTTTTGCCAAACCCGTTAGGGAAAACGGTTATGGCAGAGATACAACGGACCTGAATCGACGCTATCCGGTGCGCGATTGTGATGACCCAGGGTTGAGCAGGAAAGCTCCCATCAGCGGCACGGCTCAGGACAATATTCCTTTGCATCCCGAAAGCGCAAGAAACGTTACCGAGATGGTCAACAATCGTCCAATACTGGAAACGGAAGTAGCGCCGTTATGTATATCGAATGGCCCGTTCGAGATAGGTCACGGGGATGTTTTGATCGCCGCAATCACCTCCTGCACGAATACCTCAAACCCCAGTGTGCTGATCGCTGCCGGGCTCCTGGCGAAAAAGGCGGTAGAGAAAGGGTTGACGGTAAAACGTCATATCAAGACATCACTTGCGCCGGGGTCACGCGTGGTGACGGAGTATCTCACCGCCACCGGCCTGCTACCGTATCTGGAAAGGCTCGGTTTTAATCTCGCGGGCTACGGTTGCACGACTTGCATCGGCAACTCGGGGCCGCTGTCGGAGCCGATCGAGGAGGCCGTAGTGACGAACGATCTGGTATGTGCCGCGGTGCTTTCCGGCAACCGCAATTTCGAGGCGCGAATTCACCCCAGCATCCGCGCCAACTTCCTCGCTTCCCCGCCGCTGGTGGTGGCGTACGCGATCGCGGGAAGCATGTTCAAGGATTTGATGACCGAGCCGCTGGGTCTCGGCAACGACGATAAACCTGTCTGGCTTGGTGATGTCTGGCCGAGCGAGGACGAAATCCGGGGGTTGATGAAATTCGCAGCCGACGCGGAAACGTTCCGCCGACTCTATAGCAACCTCACCAAGGTTCATTCCTTGTGGAATGACATATCATCGGTTTCGGGTCAGGTGTACAACTGGCCGAGATCCACCTATATTGCCGAGCCGCCATTCTTCAGGGATTTTTCCATGCAGCCCGTGCAACCCGGCGGAATACGCAACGCGCGTGTTTTAGGTATATTCGGGGATTCGGTGACCACCGATCACATCAGCCCCGCCGGCGCCATCAAGGATACCTCACCCGCCGGGAAATACCTGCTTGCGAACGGCGTGGCAAAGGTCGATTTCAACAGTTATGGAGCGCGCCGCGGTAATCATGATGTGATGATGCGCGGCACCTTCGCCAATGTGCGCATCAAAAACCTGATGATTCCCGGAAGCGAAGGGGGAATCACCTTGCATCAGCCGGATGGCCGGCAAATGAGTATTTACGACGCCGCCATGACCTATATTGCGGACGGTGTGCCGACGCTGATATTTGGAGGAAAAGAGTATGGCGCCGGATCAAGCCGTGACTGGGCCGCAAAGGGAACTCAGCTACTCGGCGTCAGGGCGGTGGTCGCCAGGAGCTTCGAGCGCATACATCGCAGCAATCTTGTTGGCATGGGAGTGCTGCCGTTGCAATTCAGGGACAATGCCAGCGTTCAATCATTGGGCATAAGAGGCGATGAACAATTCGATCTCCTGGGCGTGGACGACATCCGGCCGCAGCAGAACGTGACACTCGTCATGCACGGTGGAGACGGTTCGCGTCGCGAAATCGATTTACTATGCAGAATCGATACAGCCATTGAAGTGGATTATTATATGCACGGCGGCATATTACCTTTCGTCCTCAGGGAACTCATGACCGCTTGAACGAGACGCTATATTCCACTAAGCGACAAGCCGGACTACCCGGCTCAAACCAAGCTCAGGGGAGGAGGAGCTTGACTTTCGCCGAGTAGTCCGGGGTTCTCCTCAGTTTACAGACCCGAGTTCTTTACGGATGTATCGCATAGCCGCGTGCGGGCATTATGGTCAGAAGGGGCGCAGTTCCGAAGCAAGCGGTCGTGCGCTTTTGTCACCACGGCGTAACATTCGCATACGGAATTTTCCAACTCCTCACGGTCCACCACAGTGATATGGCCGCGTCTATACTGGATAGCTCCAATCGTATGCAGTTTAAGGGCGGCCTGAGTCACACTTTCCCGCCGGACACCCAACAAAATAGCTATTTGCTCGTGTGTCATTTGCAATTCGTTACCAGTCAACCGGTTCAGGTTCATCAACAGGAAACGGCAGAGCCGCTGTTCTATATTATGGTGGCGATTGCATACGGCGTTCTGAGCCGTCTGCGTAATCAGTGCTTGCGTGTATTGCAATACCAGTTGCTGAAATTTTCCCCGCGAGTCGAATTCGTTTTTGAGTACACTTGTCCTGATTCGATAACCGTTACCGGCGCTTTGCACCACAACCCCAGCTGGCGTGCCACCGCCGCCCAAAAGAGAGGAAATGCCCGTAAGGCCTTCATTGCCGATGATTGCAAGCGCCGCCGATGCGCCATCTTCCATTTCGTACACCGATGCAACAATGCTGGTGACCGG
>JAKDLC010000253.1 GCA_030453055.1 Nitrosospira sp. | reverse complement strand
CCACCCACTGCCGCTGCGCCGGATGCAAGAACACGCTCCAGCGCTCCCACGGATAGGCCAGTGCCCGCTCCAGTTCCTCGACATTGTTCATCACCCGGAAGCGGCGCTGCGCGTCAGGATGCTCAAATGGATCGCATTCGACGGATGCGGATTGCGGGCTTTCCGGCTCGCCACCGGTGGCCAATGTCAGCAGCGCCTCGGCAGCTTCCGCCGGCAAGTGCTCCGCCAGTTCCAGCAGCGTCTCCTCATTCGCCGCCCGGACATCCGACAGCCATTCTTCCGGCACGCCGTAGGCCAGCAAGTCATCATCGGCGACATTCGCAAACAGCGCCGCTTTCGCCGGCTTTGACAACGCCGTCTCAACATATTTCGGAATCGCGATTTCTTCGATCCGTTCACGAATCTCGACCAGCTGCGCCGCGCCGGTTTTCGGATGCTTTTCCAGCTTGCGCCGTTCCGCCCACTGGTACGCCTTGTCATGGTGCCCGACAAAGCACAACAACAGACTCGCCGCCGTCTTGTGGACAATCAGCCTGATATCCCGGCTCACGCGCACCGACCAGAAGTTCTTGTCCTTGGCGCGATCGAGCTTGTGCAAACTCATACCCGGATTGGCAGGGTTCAGCTGCAAGTCGAATGAAGTCGTCTTGACGGCTTTCTGTTCGTCGCCGCTCAGGCGCGCCAGGCTATTGGTGAACGTGTCAGCGATACGAAACTGCATTTCCTCGCCTATAGCTCGGCCGGAATCAACCGCAACCCGTACTCTACGAACGGCTCGAAGTCGGCCAAATTACGGGTCACCAGCTCCGCACTGGCACTCATGGCGCAAGCTGCAATCAGGACATTTGTTTTGAACCGGCGCTGACGACCCGCTTTGTTGTAAAGCTTGGCAGCCAGCTCCGCATCTTTTTCGCTCACGTTGGTGATTCCGCCCTGAAGGAAAGCCCGCGCCATTTCGGCTTCACCGTCCACAAGTGGCCCGACACTGTATTCATACCAAACGATCGAGCAGGCCGCCGCCGGTTCACCGTTAATAATGCGATTCACCGTAGTGTTGTCCTGTCGCAGCCATTCGGGCAGCGCGACCAATGTGCTGGTATCGAGGTGGATCATCGAGACGAACGCAGCTCATCATCCTCATGCCGCCATTCACGAGCCGCTTCCATGCGGCGTCTGGTCTCCTGAGACGACCGCAGCAATGGCGTGCTCCGATAATGCGCCACTACGTCCGCCGGCGTCAGCGCGTTGTCGGCGTGCTCCGCGGCCTCCCGTACCGAACGGCGGATCACCTCGGCCTGCGATACACGCCAAGTCTCGGCCAGATACTTGATCCGCTGATCCGTTTGTTCATCCAGCGCGTATGTTGCGCGAATTGACATGCGAGCCATGGTGGTTACCGTTATGGTATGCAATTATGGTCATCGTAGCACGCTGGCATCGTAAAACGCCGGCTTGCCGCCAGTCGCCTGTGTCAACAGCAAATCCAAGGAACCCGTGAACCATATCAATATAATAATTTTTAGGTTACTTCCAAAATAACCATAAGCGACTGATCATAGGGCGTTTACATGTGCCCAGCGTGTGGTTTCGGCGAATAACACGCTAGCTCTCACAACCAACCGGCAGCGATCCATTGCCGGTTTTCCGGGTGGAGATCCGTATTGCTGGATTCGGCCAGCCGGCGGCCTGCGTTCCCAATCGCTGCTGCCATGGCCTGCTTTTGCACGCTGCGATCAGGCGTTCGATCCAGCTTGTGAAAGCTCATGCCCGGATTGGCCGGATTCAACTGCAGGTCGAACGCCGTTGTTTTGGCGGCTTTTTACTCATCACCTGCGAGCTTGGCGAGGCTGGCGGTGGAGGTGTCGGCGATGCGGAAGTTCATACGCTACGGGAGAATCTGGCCGCTCTCGCGATCAATATTGCGCATTCTTTTCGCTTAGCTTTTTGTGACCTGGAATCGTTCTCTACAACAGGCCAGCCGATGATGTTGGCGTGACAGGGAGGCGGCTCCACCGCCTCAAGCCTCAGTTGAGCGTCAAATACTACCTGCGATTCAACGTATGCTGTTCCATGCAGTCGTTTCCCACGATCCCGGGCAATTTTATTTCCAGACTCAAGCAAAGCATCCTGCCACTTCTCCGTATGCCGGAAAACCGAGGCCTCCCCGTTTTTTGGGTTGGGTAGAAATGCAGCTGGCTTTACGCCAAGAGTATTGTAGTGGCTTGATGAGAAAACAAACCTGGCCAGCGTCTCGTCATTGCCGACTGTTTTAGGTAACCCTGACCCCAGTTTCTGAGCGCCGAACCGCCCCTTGGATTCCTTCAATGATCTTCCGAGGAACTTTCTCACCGTCGAATACAGCAACTGCATGCCCATGGTCTCCCCCGTCAAGCCACGCATAGGAAATGCGATTTGTCTCGCCAATACTGATTGAAAACACTTTGCTCCGTGAAGCTATCCACTCCAAAGCAATCTCGCCATCTGGCTCAACAGAAATATCCGGCATTGGTAGATCGGGAGAGAGTACACGAATGAAATCATTGGCCAAATGTGCCGCTTCCGGCGATATGGGGCATCCGTCGTATCCATCCCATCCGGTTAAAGAACACTCCTCAACAAGCTCCTGAATCCTGTCAATGGTGTTGCCTTTGTCGCCAAATAGAGCTTGTGACTGCTCGGCACTATTCTGCGTATCTTGCGCTGCTTTTCGTAAAAATCTGGCCTCGGACGATATGCCAGTGTCCGTTGACCACGCAATAAAAGTCGGAGCATCAAAAGCGATGGCTGTCATTGAAATAACTCCATACAAGCATCCGTCAAGGTGCTTCCAAACAAGTAGTTTTTCAAGCCTCGGAGCGATTGCACTCTGGACTCGACATCACTCCATTCGAACGAATCAGGTGGTGATTCATCTATAGTCATAATATCAAGAATCACAGGAAGATTACCCGCTTCGGACTGCTGGGATGCCAAAACGATTGCCGCCTGGTGTCCGGTTTCACTATCAATGACACTATTTCGACTCATAAAATTGGATAGCGAGAGCCGATTCCCCTCGGGAGTCCTTGGCCCGAGCCGCAGATAGTGATCCAGCTCAAGTCCGCCACCTTTGAGGGGCAACATAATGCGATTGATATACCGTAACCTGATCGCACGCACCGCCAGAGGTTGGACAATGCCAGTAAAGATCGCCCACGCCGTCCCCATCTCCTCGATATAATCATCCAAGCTTATATAAGGGGCAAGGCGATTGAACGAAAACCCCTGCCGGCGCAATTGGACGAGTTGCTTCTCGTCATCGGAAAAGAACTGAAAAGCGACAATGCCACTCCTTATTGAAACCTGAGGATCGGTAGCGCCGTCTTGCTTGATCTCATGTTCCGTGAAGTGGCGGGCCCGTTGGACAGGATAGGACTGCTTAAACGAGTCACCAGCGCTGTTTACGGCCTCCTCAAAGTCAAAATCGGGCCGCATATCACAATCAATATCCAAGATCGTCTCGACAATCGGTGCGTTTCGAAACTTCAAGGCAGTCACCTCCTGATTCGTATCCATCATACCCGAAACACCTTCATCACTTCATCGCCGAGGTGGTTGATGACTTTAACCGCGATGCGGCCGGATTCTGGTTTTTCGAATGGGCGCGATGTGTCGCTGTGCAGGGTTTCCCAGGCTTCGGCGTTGATTTCGGCCTTCAACGTGGTGCGTAGCGATTTGTACGGGTCGCTGGCGCCGAGGAAGTAGGCGTGGCGGACGAAGAAGCTTTCTTCGTTGTAGTCGGTGTCGATGAACCAGCAGGCGATGCCGTCCGGGCCGTCGGAGCGGACTTCGCCGGTGTTGGGGTG
>JAKDLC010000026.1 GCA_030453055.1 Nitrosospira sp. | reverse complement strand
CGGATCGAGCAAGGAGCGCATTTTGTTCACAAAATCAAGCCGCGCGGAGGTTTTTTCGTCGAGATCCGGAAGTAGCGCTTTTGCTTCATCGAGAAGTTGCTGTTGCCGGGGCTCTGTGAAAATATCTTTCATCTGATCGAGCTTTTCTTCCAGGGCCTTGCCGGACTCCGCATCTGCAACTCCAAGTCCGGCGGAGCCTTGCGCCGCGCCCGATACCCCGGAAACGGCGACGGACGCGTCGTACTCTTTGGAAGGCCAGATTATACCGACTATAGCGAAGTTGCGTCCCGGCAAATCGCCGGGGGGAGCAACTGCGACAAAATTCTCGAAGAATTTGCGATACACCTCCTCGGCCCTGAGCTTGTTGTTGTTCCATCCGTGCGATATGACGAAGAGATCCGTCACTCCAGCGGGCACGTTGATTTGCGCTCCGGTCCCCACGCCATTCTTGTCGAATTCCGCTTCAATGTAAGGAATTCCGGCGATCTCATTCATAAGGTATGCTCCTTTTTTTCTGTTTTTAAGGAATGTTCAGGATGTGTATGTTCAGGATATTTATACCGACTGAATGGCGCGCATCAAATCGACCAGGCCGGCACCTTGAAAATACCGGTCACGCCGCAGATCCGTGGCCGAAGCGAGAAAAATCTCCTTAACGCGTTCCGCCTTGCCGATGAATTCAATGCGCACCGACAGGAATGCGGCGATTGCGCCGCTGACATGGGGAGCCGCCATACTCGTACCGCTGGTTTCCACATAATCGCACTCGATACCATGCGCACCCTTATTTTTCAGGTTGCCCGTCGCGCACGAAATAATCTTTTCGCCCGGCGCAACGAGGTCCGGTTTGAGGCGGCCATCGCCGGTCGGCCCCTTGGAGGAAAAGTATGACACCCCGTAAACATGCGGCATGTCGCGATGCGTTGAACCGACTGTGATGGCAAGATCGGAATTGCCGGGATCATTGATTGTCAGAGCCATGCCCGCAGCCGTTGCACCGATAGAGGACTTTAGCGTTCCGTATCCGGTATTGCCGGCCGCCACAACGACAACGACCCCCGTTTTTACCAACCGATCGACCTCCACACAGAGCGGACTCTGGCCGCACGCAAACCACTCGGGCTCAAAGTTGTATCCCAGACTCATGTTGACTCCTTGGATTAGAAGCCTGCGGCCGTAACCGTTAATTTCCTGTACATGACCGATCGCGGCGATGAGATTGCTCACGCTGCCTTTTCCGTTTTCGTCAAGCACGCGCAGGCTCACAAGCTTGCACCGCGGGGCCATGCCCCTTACGCCCTCAACGAGTTTTATCGGCTGGTACTCGACATCCCCGAAGTCCTTTTTCAAGTAGCGCGAGACTGCGATAGGTATTCGCGCAGCGGGTTTGGGCGCAGCCGTGGACGTGGGCGCTGCGGCGGACGCCGGCGCCTCGGCTGTCACGCACCATTCGCCGGCGATAATACCGGCCACATGAGTGCCATGTCCATTTTCATCATCGAACGGACCACTGCCATCCACCGTGAAATCCTTGTGCCATGTTAAATTTGTATCGACATTGTTATGTTTAAGGAAGTGCTCATGATCGTGCTTGATACCCGAATCCATAACAGCCCATGTGATTCCCGCACCATGCGCGGAAAAGGAATTTTGCGCCGCATCCGCCTTCACTGTGGCGATTGATTTGTTGATATACGCGGAAACCTCAAAGTCCGGCCAGATACGAAAGATCGCGCGAAATTTGCTCGGACTGACTTTCGGCGCACCGGCCGAATTGTCCAGGCTTGCATCACGATTTCCGGCTTCCGCCTTCTTGACCTCGTCGATATCGAGATCGACAAGGGCTTTGATAACCCGCGCTTCCAGCCGTGCGAATACGTAGCTGCTTTCCCGCTGGTCTTTCTTGAGATGAACATCCTGACCGGCGTCGTGGACATTCGCTTTTTCTTTAGCCTGCTCGATGTTGTTAAACACCCAGCGGCGTGCGGCCTCCCGCCCGCCAGGATACTCAAGATTCAGATCGATGATGATCTCATATCGGACGGGATGAATTTGAACGATGGGTCTACTCCGCTCCTCACCCGTCGCCGATATCCGATCGTTTTCGGCCAGCAGGCGGCGGATGATGGACGCGTGCAGGTTGGCAAAGCCATAGGCTCCATCTTCCTGAAGGGGGCCAATCCTTTGCTCGGCTTTTGCAACTTCGAGCGCCGCGTGCCGCCTCAGCTCCATCAAGGGCATATCCCCATAAATATCGGCACGACGCTTAGTCGAATCATCGGAAATTTGTTTCCCGGCGGGCGCGATCGCGGCAAGACGTTTTTTCGATGCTTCCACAGCCTTATTTGCCGCACGATCCGCCATCTCGACGACAAGGGCTCGCATCTCCTCCGCCCTATCGGGCTCCGTCCTGTTGTATTCGATCACGGCGTTGAACTCGCGCGGGGCATGGGGATGCTCAGCCTGAAAGACTTTAATTCTCCGTAATTCTTGCTCCATCTGCCGGAGAAGCGGGATAGCGATGACTGAGCTGTCAAGCACTACCGGATCAAATGGTTTGACACTTGCTTGTTCTTCCGGCGGACGGATAAATGACGGCATTGAATTCCCTTACTTGCTAATCAAAGATGAAAGATCGTGGATAATTTTTATCATAGTCCATTTTCTGCGTTTTACAACGGACCGACTATAATCATAATAAAACTGCGTTATCCGGCCAATTGCCACTTAACCCGGATAACCCGGATGTTTAAAGGGGGTTGGATATGAACGAATTCTTTTTTCAGATTGTTTTCCGGATTGTAAACAGGTTCCCATGGATTGCCAGGATTGCATCGCGGATAACGTGGTTGCGGCGATTCATCAGCGACACTTTCATCAATTGGCAAGCCTATTCCACCAACCCTCGTCCCAGGCCGTTTTCAATGGCTTCGTCGTATACCACATGGCAATCGTTGACTGACAGGTCATTTACCGGACGACATCTGCCAGAGGCGGAAGGAGATCAGAATTTTCCGAGCATAGAAAAAGTCGTTGATCTATGGCGAAGAAAAGAGAATAAAGAAATACCTTCGGTCGATACAAGCATACTATTTTCTTTCTTTGCCCAATGGTTTACCGATAGTTTCCTTAGAACGGATTTTCGCGATCGTCGAAAAAATACATCGAATCACGAAATCGATCTTTGCCAGATTTATGGTTTGCGCGAAGAAGTTACACACTATTTACGGTTACAAAAGGATGGAAAACTGAAGTACCAGATTATCGATGGAGAAATTTTTCCTCCCTATCTTTTTAACGTTGATGAGACGACTACCGGCAATTGGGTGTTCGCCAATGAAGAATTTGAGAAGTTGCACCCGCGATACGCTTTGGATTTTGTTTTCAACAACGTTCCCGAGAACCGGTTAAAACGCATGCTTGCCACCGGCTTGGAGCACGGCAATTCGTCGATTGGCTATACCATAATGAATACGCTCCTGCTGCGTGAACACAATCGGATTTGTGATTCGTTAAAGGGGGCTTATTCAAGATGGGATGATGAACGCCTGTTTCAGACGGCCAGAAACATCATGATCGTGCTGCTGATCAAAGTGGTTTTGCGGGATTACGTCTCGCGCTTTACACAGTTTGGTTTTACCCTTGACCCATCCCCTGATTTGGCGGAAAGACAGCGCTGGTACCGTACCAACTGGATCTCCCTGGAATTCAATCTCCTGTACCGATGGCACTCGATGGTCCCGGAAAACTATGTGGTTGGCGACAAGTTATACAAGCTGGATGAATTTCGTAACAATACCCCTTTGGTCACTCAATATGGCATCGGGCCGCTGATAACGGCGGCGTCGATGCAACGAGCCGGCCGTATTGGTCTTCACAATACCCATGGTTTCTTTTTCGATCCGATTCCTGTCGGTGACGATAATAGAAGCGTCATGGAGCGCACCGTCGCAATGGGACGCCAAGCCAAGCTGCGTTCATTCAATGACTATCGTGAAGCATTCAGCATGCCTCGCTTGAGGAGTTTCGAGGAATTAACGGATGATCACGAACTACAGCGAGAACTGAAGGAACTCTATAATGGCCGGATCGAGGATCTGGAGTGGCAGGTCGGCATATCCGCCGAAGATCATGATGAAGGCTTTAGTCTTGGACCCCTTATGGTACGGATGGTTGGTTATGATGCGTTCACCCACGCGCTGACAAACCCGCTTGTATCGGTCTACGTACACAACGAAATGACATTTTCAAGGGTTGGACAATCTATCATTGAAGAAACAAACTCGCTTGCGGATATTGTTAACCGTAACGTAAAGGATAGCGATACGGTCGTTGCAAGCTTCCAGACACCGACTCGGTCATCAGACAGCTAACCCGGAATTATTTGAGATACCAAGCGAGTTTTATTTTCTGTAAAGGAGCGCCGCGTGTCGAATAAGCTACCACAAAACGAAGAAAATATACGCGCAGTAGAAGATCGGAGAAATTATCTTCTTCAGAGGCAGGCGCAATATCAATACGCCTATGAGTATGCCAATACTATTGCTGTCGCGCGTAAACTGCCGTGGCGAGAGATACCCGGCATTGGATATTGGCTCCGTGGGGGGATGAATCTTTTACAGTTGATTCCAAGCTTACCCAGTCTCTCGGTCACTTTTTTGCGCTACTTGCTCGGCAAGCCGATGGCAAGCTATCGAGACTATGTTTTTTTTCCGTCCAGTCCTCCAAATCCCGATCTGGTTGATAGCTTCCAGCAAGATCTGATATTTGGTCTGCAACGCGTCATTGGCGTCAATCCCGTGGTATTGCGCGCTGTAACCAACCAGAATCCTCTACCGGAAAAGCTGCCGGAATCTGAAATCCGACACATTTTTGAAGCGCAAATTGATGAGATTGACTATAAGGCTGCTATTGAACAAAAGCGCGTATATGTCTTGGACTATGCAGCCTTGGATGTATTGCAGTTAAACCCGGGGCATATCGACGGCGGCCAAAAACAATATGTCACGACTCCGATCGTCGTGTTGTTTTTGCAATCGGACGGCATGTTGCGGCCGATCGCCATACAGTTATACCAGGATTCCAGACCCGATAATGCAATCTATACTTCAAAAGACGGCAATCTATGGCTGACAGCAAAAATGTTCGCTCAAGTCGCGGATGGCAACCATCAAATACTGTATACCCATGAGACCCGTATTCACTACGTCATGGAGGCCATAATCATGGCCTCACGGAGACAGCTTTATAAATCTCACCCGCTCTATATTCTATTGAATCCACATCTTCAATATACGCTCAATGTCAATCACCAGCACACTTTCCTGAAAAACCGGAAAGGACGCCCGGGCCGGTTCGGTGAGTTATTTGCCGGAGACTATGACTCGACGATGCAGTGCATGGCCAATGGCATGACGAGCTTTGATTTCAAAGAATCCGCCTTTCCTGATGATATTGCGAACCGGGAAGTCGATAATCCTGATCTTTTTTATCCCTATCGCGATGATGGCGTTTTGTTATGGAACGCAATTCAAAGCTTTAGCAAGGAATATGTCGATTTATACTACAAATCCGAAGCGGACATTACCGAAGACCATGAGATTCAGGCGTGGGCAAATGATATCAGTGCACGAGATCGCGGCAGAATCCCCGGGTTTCCTGCCAGATTCGGGTCCAGGCAAGAGCTGGCCGAGACGCTTGGTCATATCATTTTTCTATGTACTGCGTTTCATTCCTGCATTCACTTCCACCAATACAAATATCCGGGATTCGTTCCCAATATGCCGTATTCAGCTTATGCCCCGCCTCCGGCGGGAAAAAACGCTGAAATGAAGGCAGCTGAATTATTGAAGTTCCTGCCAGCGTTTCGATCTGCGTATTCGCAAACGTGGACCTATTTCCTGACGAATTTTCGTGTCAACTCGATTGGTCAGTACGAGCTACAGCAATTCGACCCTGAAGCACGCGATGTGATAAGGCGGTTCAGAGACCGGCTAGACGAAATAGAAGGGCAAATTGATAAAAGAAACAGCAGCCGTTCTTTCGTCTACGACCGCATGAATCCAAGAGTGATTCCAAACGGGGTAACCGTTTAGTGAGGGGCTGTGACACGCAAATCAATTTTAACCCGGATGTTTCATAAATTCGCGTGATGATTGCGCAGGATTTGGTTTTGTAGGGGGATTTTGTGAAAGAGTGGCGTAGTTAAGTTACGTTATATTTTTGCCTACAGTGCGTCAACTCTCGACTTCAAAGCCACTTGTGATATATCGGAACTACCAACTTCAACCTTGACGATTGATCAGTTGGCCGGCGGACCTGGCAGCATGGATGACATTCTGGTTAGCGGTAAAAATAATCAGTCCTGGCACAGTCGCATAATCGCCATCGTCGGTGATAATCTGGGTAATGCCGTTTTGAAGCGCCATCTCCGCCATAAAAAGATCGTAGCCGTCCAGGCCCACAGAGGGATATAGCGTCAGCGCCGATTGTACAAAGGGTGCGCTCAGATTCATGTCCAGCAAGGTGCCCACACTCATCACATCTGCCCAGGTATCGGCAATAAGTTCAATAACCCTGCGGCGTTGGTTGACGTAGTCGTGACGAAATTCTTTAGGCCTTATTTTCCTCGCAGCTTGGTTCTCGTATATCTCCCGTTCAGCTTTTTCTATATTGTGCGCCAATTCCGCAAAAGCGAGTGCGTAATGATGCAGGGCAGCTTTGTTTGCTATGGCTTTCTTGATATAGGCGGGGTAGTCAGCAAGCTGATGCGGTGAAGGCGAGGAAGGTGCCTGCGAAACCCTGGGGTAAAACAGCCAGTACCACGCATTAGTATCGACTAAAAAGCGATCAGTAGCTTTTGGGGTGTCCGCCCGGATGTCAATGATCCGGGCACGGACAACCAAAGGCATTACATTGACACTGCGGCTTCGTGGACAATGTGATCGATTGCCTCACGTTGCCCCTGGTTGGCCGCGTAGTATTCCTTGGCATTCTCGATCACGCGGCGTAGCAAACGGTCCCCCAGCGCGGGCATATGCTGAAATTTCAGACAGGCGTTCAGGTTGTCGGGATGAACATCAGCCAACAGACGACCAATGCCCGCGTTGAAGAAGGGGGAAGCAAAAATCTCCACGCCGTCGAAATCCAGCTCCACCATTTCACCGCGTATCAGCGGATCATGAATTCGGAAAAAAATTGCCTCACCATCATCCAGCGTTATGGCGTTCTCCCCGACCAGCTCCTTAACTGAAATATGTTGCATGGCGCTTACTCCCCCTCAAAAATACGGCGCTGAATCTACTTGATTGGACAACGAATAATAATAATTATCGTCACAGCGCAGGGTAACTTGAATCAACGTACTACCCTCGAAAAAAAGCTTTTGAATTATAATAGATTTCCCCCATTTCGTCAATAATGGCACAGCCGTCATGGCTGTAAATTTACCACCCGAGGGAGGTGATCAAATCAATCATTAGCCCTGTTATATTTCCTTGAAATAAACTGTGATGCGATAAAGAATACTAATCGAATATTTCATCCCCGGTTGGTTCAACATGTGTGGTTTGATTCATCTCCTGCCGAAAGTTGGATAACTCATAATACATTCTGAAGCGTGCTCGATTTTGATTGCCTAATGGCCTATGTTCAGGAAGGCAATGCCAAGGATTCATTTTCAGTTGCTTGGCAAACTCAAAGTACGCCTCGGAATCGAACTTTTGTTTCGGGATATGAACTGTGGCGGCAGGAATAAACGGGGAAAGCTTTTCTGGCCAACGTACCGAACCATCTTCAATAGGCATTAAATGAGGATCCGTCTGTAGTTGAATCATAAGATCAAACTCGACATCTTTCTCACTCAAGGTCTTGATCATGTTCTCCCGCAGATAATTAAAAGGCGGTGTGCCAAATGGCAGACCGGGAATACGGGTTTCAACTTCTGACGTTTTTGGCACGAATGAGTACATCATGGCCTGTCCTTCACCCAACAGGTAGGGAGTGCAGCTCCAGTAACGTCGTCCCAACGGGTTATACTGAGTTTCATTCCACAGACTCTGCATGAAGAAGTCCAGCAAGTGGGAATCCTTCGGATTGATAAAATAATAAAGCGTCATGTCTACCAGGCTCCAGTATTGCAGTTTGGCGTTTTCCCGCGTGTTGGGTGTGACAAACGTCGCGCCGCCGCTGGTTGTTATAAAATCCTGCGTAAATTTTTCCTCGCTCATGAGCTTTTCGCCCGGAACACCCATGAGTTTCACCGCCATGCTCATAAAACCGACATCATTGATATCAGCAGGCACGTTCGGTCCTGGTCCGGAATAGCGCACATAGGCAGGATAACTGCGTGGATTGGCAAAAACACCTTTGCGACAGTGTTCCGGCAAATCATCTCGTATAGTTACCGTAGCGCGCACGATGCCGTGTGTTTTTGTATTGCCACCCCGCTCATACCCTCCCGGCTTGAAACGCCCGCGCATCTGATCCATCATGAGATCGATAATTTCATTCAAGCTGTCTTCTTCATCCGGGTCGAATTTTTCTTCAGCCAGTCGCAGGCCTTCGTTCTTGCGTCGCCGATTGATCAAGAACTGGATAACCTTCGCGCTGGGTTCGCGAAAGAGATAGTTCCATTGTGGGCGAAACCAGGGTTCTAACCGGCGCTCGATGCGTAGCAGCATAATCAGAAAATTGTGAATAGCTTTTAGTATTCGATTCTTGATCTTTGTCATGATGAGCTATCCGTCCCGTTAGCAGGTAAGGCCGAAATGTACTTCAGCGCGCGCAACCCGGGCATAAAAAAATATCCGCCGCCAAGGGTGGTAATGAACTGCGGCAAGTGACAGGTTTTCCGCATCGGTCCGGACTGATCGGGATGATTGAAATGATCAGTGCTTTCACCACTCATCAACGGTTCGCGATTCCCCAGCAATGGATCTCTTTCCTCTTGCACTCCATTGAATTTACTATTCATGATCCAGGCATTCTGAACAAATTCGAACTGCCGCGATATGTTGGCCACCAGGCAGATAAACTGTATACCCCGTTCTGCGGCAGGCGCATCCGGTTTGATGGCATCTTTCGGTGCAAGCGCTGGTCCATAAGTGCGGCCACGTCGCAGCAAACGATGAAAACGGGAAGAGGCAACCAGGTCCTCATCCGGCCTTTGACCAAAACCTAATATTTTAATCGACCGGCTGATAAAGCCGTTTGCGTCCGACGGCAAATCGCCTGTACGTGGGTTGGATCGGCGGATATGCGCACCGAGCGGACAATGGTTCCCATTTGGGTCTTGATCGTAGGTAAATTCGTTCCTGTGATCTTTGCGCGGGATACCTGGAATGCGTTCCGCAATCAAAGGCGTACCATTGCGTTCTCTACCCACCATCGCGGCGGCCAGTTGTTCGCGTTTCTGCGGCACGTGATCCGACACCTCGTCAAGAAACTGCCAGAAGCCCGGAACATCCTGACTCAGTTGCCGAAGCACCAGGTACGTTCCATTACGACCAAAATCCTTCAGTGCGGGGTCATCCTGGGCACTGGGCAGCAAGGTTGCAAGTTTGTCTTTCTCGGGATCGATGAGCGGCCGTGCGGTGTATTGCCCATATTCATTGGGATAGCCAAGCACCATCTCCCCAACGGCCAGCAAGTTGGAAAAACGATCGCGTTCATGGACATCCGTGCTTTGTCGTTGCATCCAGTCAATGGTTGGCTGGCTGATGCTGTCTTCGAATCCGAAAGGTTCAATGTCGCCAATATAAAGTGTGGGCAATTCTTCCAGCAGCTGAAACGCCCTTGAGAAATGTTCGCTTTCTACGGTTTTTCGCCAGGCTTTGATATGCCCTTTTCTGGCATAAAGCAGTAACAAAACATGCGGCGCTTTCGCCGCATCGCCTCCCCACTTCCACCGTTGCGGCGCATCGCCGCCGATGTCGCCCAAGCGGCGAGAGCGGCTTTCATCTCCCGCCATACCAACGATGAACTCATCGGAGAAGCCATCGACAACCGATTCTTTTAGCCCCAGTGCGCGCAGACCTTCTACGGAAAAAGCAATCTGCAGCGCCGTATCCGGCGGAGGATCCTGCGTAATGGCGCCGTTGATCGGCGCCGTATCCAGCCATTTTTTTGCCAGATCGACATTTGCAATATTCAGCAACATAAAACAGGTATCGGTTAATTTCCCATAACCAAAGCGTAGCAATCCCTGCAAATCATCGAATTGAAAGTCGCTTGATTTTTTCATTTCCCTACTCCCTGCTCAGATCAGGCTGAGCCATTCACGGAGTTCCGCATCATTGGATTGCCGAATTTCCACGCCTTGCCGAATACGACTATTACGCGCCAAATCAACGGCCGTTAATCCGGGATAGGCCTTATACCAAGTGTCAGTGGGTATTTGATGCCGCCTTTGCGTGTATTTGAATGCATGCTCCCGTTGTGCGCCTTCCTTGATGATCCACCTCGTGGTAGGGTAACCGGCAGCATTACTGAAGGTAAGATTCAGGCCCCAGCCGACCTTATTGATAAAGTCGTCCATATAGCTTTCATGGCTGCCATCATAATTACTGGCGAAAAAAATTCTATGGTTATTATCCATGAACACCCAACGGGCAAAATGAATCGTTTTTATTCGAGCGAGAAATCCGCGGTTGTATAGGTGCCTGGCAAAATAGTCGGTCAGCAAGAGTATGAATTTGAAAGTCAGCAAGCGGAACAGACCGGGTTTCACATCACCGAACACACTATACTGATTACTGACATCCCAATCTTCCTGCACGGTAAGTTCCGTTAAATGTTCACGATCAGGGCGGATAAAGAGCTCAGGGTCAGAACGTTCCAGCATTCTCAAACGTAGCGCAAAGAAAGGTGCGATAACCAATAATAGCGGGGATAAGAGAAGTATGATCAACGGCACCCCGATCTTATGGAGAAGATTGCGGACTTTCCATTCAGTGGGCGTGGGCTCTGGTGGGGATAACGTAAGCCTGCCCTCATATTTCTCCATTTCGACATAAGACAATAGCTTCTGCCGTAAAACCAGGACGTTCTCCCGGCCAACATCGTCAGCGATTCTCTGTAAACAGGTAGACAAACTTCGATGTAGCGCCGCTTCTTCACGGATCTGCCTGACCGTTCGACCAATCCAGTTAACATAATCAACGTTGGCATTTATATTGTGCGCTTTCATCCATTGCAGAAGATTTTGATCTTCCTCGGAAAACCCTTCGCAATGAGAAAAGATTTTTTTCAGACCTGATTCTGCATGCTCCACAAGTTCTACTAAAAAAGGTTGGATGTCTCCATCGATGTCGCCAAGAAAGGCAAGCGTGGGTGGCCACGCTCTTGGCGTCACACCAAATTCTTTGATTTCCTGTGCGGTTTTTGCTTCTATGATTACAAAACGCGCAAAATGCAATCGATCAAACTTCCTGAATGAAATCAGCCCATTATCGGAGTCTGCATGACCAGGTATTTTATTCATCGAGGCCAATAGGGCGCGCAGGTTTTCCAACTGCCCGACACGTACAGTCGCAGCAATCATGAAGCTAGATTGGGGTGTCATAGTCTTCCATCTCACGTAGACATTTATACGACTTCTTGTTTGGTCAGAGCAAAATCCAGGACGCGCGTCTTACCCCACCACACCTTCCCGAGATAAACACCGGGTTCGATTTCACGAATTTCATCGCGAATCACTTTGGCGACAAATGAAGTTTTAGAATAATCGATGACAATGGTATCCTTCCCGTCGAGCCAGCTTTTGTCACGATATACTTTCGCGACAATGAATGTCAGACCAAATGGCGTAATTTTGTTGACAAGAATACCAGCCTGGCTACCGGGGCAAAAGAGATCAAATACTTTACCTTGCCAAGCAAGGAGACGTGCGAGGGCAGCTACCGTTTTCGAGAAGATTGACCCTGCCAGAATCGCTGTGCCGCGCGTATCACCAACCGGAATGTCTCCCGGTTTGCCGTTACGATAGATTTCATCCAACTCTTCGCGTGTTTTACCCAACCAGGTTCTTACCGTATCGTTCATTTTAGTTGCTCCTTGTTAAAACAAGTAAACCAAATGCCCCGCGACACTTGATTTATAGCAAGAAAACCCATGATATGCGAGGATGAAGCCAGAAGAAGTACGGCGTACCGCGCGCAATAAGGGAACGGGGCGCGGGCAGCCGCGACTCATACCCCGGTGATCATTGATTCCGCCCTGGGGTTGCTCGGCGCGGCGCCCAAAGATAACGATGAGTTCCAAGTGAAGTGGTTGCAGAAATACCTACGCAACCGTCGGCTAACCGTCCAAAAGTATTTTGGCGGGAATTTTGATCTTCTGAGCGCCGGCGGAATCTCTCAGAACTGCAAAAAGAAATCGATAAGGTGTTTCTTGCCCCAGTACACCTTACCCAAATATTGCTTGTCTGCAACCAGGCGGATTTCGTCGCGTATCCAGTGCGCAACCATCGAGGTTTCGGAATAGTCGAGGACGATGCACGGCTTCTGGTCGAACCAGCTGTCGGCCTTGTAGACCTTGGCGATGATAGCGCGAAGGCCGAAGGGTGTGATCTCATTCTTCAACGTGCCGCTCTTGGCGTCGAATATCTTGCCCTGCCAGGCGAAGTAACTGATTATCTGCGAGACAGCGTAGCTGTAGGGAGTTCCAAGCGCGATAATGGCCGTACCATTTGCTTCACCATTGGGAATGTCACCGGGCTCACTGGCGGAAAACAACCGGTCGAGCTCGGCTTGAGACATATTGACTACCTGTTGAATATCGTAGGCCATTAAAACCCCCTTCCTGTATTGCGCGTGTTATATAGGGCACACGCTGACCCCCCACGGTTAAAGCCACTCCTGACATATCTCCTACCTTCTTCCGTCCTGATTTCATCATACATCGGTTCCTTGATTAGTCAATCCGGTTCTGCCCCATTAACACAGTAAGAGCACCTTTGGACATTACGTCCATGGCAAAATCCAGTTGTCTTTATTTTTTTCCGGCGTTTGCCTCCACCAGCGATAAGCGGCAATAATGTGGCGCAATTCGCGCGCCGCGGAATTCCTTGTATTTTCAGGAATCGTGACTAAACTTAGAATACGGGATTCTAGTGTAGTGAGTCAGAGATATCGTTAAAAAACCGATTCAAATGAATAA
>JAKDLC010000252.1 GCA_030453055.1 Nitrosospira sp. | reverse complement strand
TATTGGGAAATGACCGGTTCAAGCGGAGTATTCAAGAGAAATTGAAGAGACGGGTAGGGCCCGCGACCAAGGGTGGCGATAGACGGTCGGAACAATTCAATATCAATCGAGTCTGACCCCATTGAAACCCAGGCTAAGACCGAAGCAGCGACACAACACTTTCGATCTCACTCCGTAGCGATGCCAGATCGTCTGATACGGGAGGCGCCTCGGCTGATGCGGCAATTGCGGACATCGGTTCGACCATGCCTTGCCCTAGCCGGCCGCGGGCACCGTGAATGGTAAAACCCTGTTCATAGAGCAATTCCCGAATACGGCGAATCAGCAGCACCTCATGATGCTGATAATAACGGCGGTTGCCACGGCGTTTGACCGGTTTCAATTGTGTGAATTCCTGCTCCCAATAACGCAACACATGAGGCTTTACGCCGCATAACTCGCTTACCTCACCGATCGTGAAGTAACGTTTTGCCGGGATAGGCCTTAACGCGCTACTAGGCGTTATGTTTTCCATGCTGATTCTTCTCAACCATTGCCTTCAATTTCTGACTGGCGTGAAAGGTCACCACCCGACGCGCGGTAATCGGAATTTCTTCACCAGTCTTGGGATTGCGACCCGGACGCTGCGGCTTGTCGCGCAATTGAAAATTGCCAAAACCCGAAAGCTTCACGCCATCGCCATTTTGCAGCGCGACGCGAACTTCCTCGTAAAAAGATTCCACCATGTCTTTCGCTTCTCGCTTGTTGAATCCGACTTTTTCGAATAACAAGTCTGCCAACTCAGCCTTTGTTAACGTCATGCTCTCCCTCGTAATTTGTATGATCCTAAATAATTCCGGATGCGGCTTATTCAGTTACGCAGTCTTGCGCCAAACTGCCTTTCCAGAATATTTATCAACCTTGCGACGACCAGGTCCGCTTCCGCGTCGGTCAAGGTTTTTTCAGTATCTTGCAATAACACGCGGAATGCAAGACTTTTTTTGCCATTTTCGACCCCCTTGCCACGGTATACATCAAACGGGGAAATTTCTGAAATTATGGGTAATCTCTCAGCATGCATACAATTCAGCAACGCCTGGACGGTAATATTTTCAGACACCACCAAGGCGATATCGCGCCGTACCAGCGGGTATCTGGAAAGCTCACCCGCCGTCCGCAGCGGTCGCGCCGTCAAGACGTCCATATCCAGTTCAAATAATATCGCAGACTCAGGCAAGCCAATTCTTTGCCGCCATTGAGGATGAAGCTCTCCCAGGTAACCGGCGATTCTTTCACCCCAACGAATCCGGGCCGATTTGCCGGGATGCAAAGCGGGATGAGGTGCGGCTTCAAAACGTGCCGCTACCGGCCAGAAAAGCGCTTCAAGGTCTGCTTTTACATCATAAAAGTCGACGCTACGGGCGGATTTGCCCCACTGTTCCGCTACGACATCCCCATAGCAAAGTCCAGCCAGTTTTTCCGGTTGTGCATAAGTTGCGTCTTTTCTCACGATACAACGTCCGATCTAAAAAATGCGCACCCTGGCCTGCTTGCGGTTAAGGTTGAACTGCAAGTTCGACATGAGGCCGCCGAACAGGCTGCTGCGCATCACACTCATCTGAGTGGACAGGGGGTTTTTCAATGTCACCGGCGTTGTATTGCCCGACAGTTCCAACTCCCATGAGGCATCCACGAAAGCATAATTGATGACTTCCTGGTAGTCCCGCCCTACCAGGATTTGCCGCAGCTGTGACGGGGTACGGGTGGTTTCGGACTCGGGCAGCATACGCGCCGCCGCGCGCGGCGAGTTGGCGGGTATGTGCGCATATCCGTAAATCCGCGCCAATTCCTCGATCAGATCTTCTTCTATTGAGAGGTCGAAGCGATAAGTCGGCGGCGTTACACGGAATACGCCGCCAGCCAAGGAGTAGTTGAATTGCAGGCGCTGCAGTAGTTCTGCCATCCTGTCTTCACCAAGATCTATCCCCAGTACTCGCCGCGTCCGTTCCGGCCGCAAGCAGATGGGATTGCGTTGCGGCAACGCACCCTTGACTTCGGTAATCGGCCCCGCCCTGCCCCCGCAAATATCGAGCATCAAATGAGTGGCGCGTTCCATCGCATTGCGAGTGGCGGCAAAATCCACGCCGCGTTCAAAGCGGTGTGCCGAATCCGAGTTGAACCCCAGGCGAAATGATTTGCCCGCGATCACCTCGGGACTGAAAAACGCACTTTCCAGAAGCAAGCTGGTTGCGCCTTGCCCCACCCCGCTTTCTTCTCCACCCATGATACCCGCCAGCGCGAGCGCCTTGACCTCATCGGCGATCAGCAACATGTCAGGTTGCAGGATAAGGTTTTCGCCATTCAGCAACTGTAGTTTTTCGCCGGATCTGGCGTAGCGCACATGAATCGCACCCCCACCCTTACCCCCCTGTGCGCCAGAGACCTTCGCCAGATCGAAGGCGTGAAGCGGTTGACCAGTCTCCAGCATCACATAGTTGGTGACATCCACTACCGCGTTGATCGTGCGTATCCCGCTGCGTTCCAAACGGCGGATCATCCATTGCGGCGTGGAAACATCAAGGGATAGTTCACATATTACCCTGCCACAATAAAGCGGACAAACGTCCGGAGCATCCACTTGTACCGCCAGGGTTTCGCTGATCTGGCCCCGGACCGGTTCAATTTCAGGCAGGTTGAGACTTCCGGAAGTAATCGCCGCCACTTCTCGCGCGACCCCGGACAATCCCAGGCAATCGGCGCGATTAGGCGTCAGCTTGAGCGTAAAGAGGTTATCGTCAAGCTCGTAATAATCGCGGAAATCCGCACCTGTTGGCGCATTGCGGGGGAGGAGCAACAATCCCGCCGCAACTTCCTCCAATCCCAATTCCCTAGCCGAACATAACATACCCGAGGACTCGACTCCACGTATCCTCGTCTGCTTGATGGTGATGTCAGGCAGTTGCGCGCCAGCCAGCGCACACGGCGCTTTTATCCCGGCGCGAACGTTCGCTGCACCACAGACGATTTGCAGCGGTTCACCACGCGCGGCTGAGCCGGCGTCCACGTGGCAAACGTTGAGATGTTCCGCGTCCGGATGTTTCTCCACGGATAGCACTTCGACCACCACCACCTTGGTAAAGGCCGGGGCGACGGGCTCAACAGCCTCTACCTCCAGGCCGGCCATGGTCAGCGCGTGCGCGAGTTCGCGCGTGGATAATGGCGGGTTGACGAAAGTACGGAGCCAGTTTTCGGAAAATTTCATGAGAACCGGTTTTAACCTAAATCCGGTAGTTGGACGGGGTGAAGGACGCGCGTCAATTTATGAAACATCCGGATTAATTGAACTGCTTCAGGAATCGCAAATCATTCTCGAAAAATAGCCGCAAATCATTCACGCCATACCTCAGCATCGCGAGCCGCTCCACCCCCATACCGAATGCAAAGCCAATATATTTTTCGCTGTCGATATCGACATGCTTGAAAACGTTTGGATGCACCATGCCGCAACCCAGCACTTCCAGCCAGCCGGTATAGCTGCATACGCGACAACCACCGCGACACATTACACAGCCGATATCCATTTCAGCGGAAGGCTCGGTAAAAGGGAAGAAAGAAGCGCGGAATCGCACCGGCAAATCGTCGCGCTCAAAAAAGTGTTGCATGAAATCCGCCAGCACGCCCTTGAGCGCCGAGAAATTGGCGTTTTCATCGACCCACAAGCCTTCGACCTGGTGAAACATGGGAGTATGGGTCAAATCGGAGTCGCAACGGTATACCCGCCCCGGCGCGATCACCTTCAAGGGCGGCTGCCTGCTTTGCATGTAGCGGATTTGCACTGGCGAAGTATGTGTGCGCAGCAAGTGCCAATCATTCCCACCACTCC
>JAKDLC010000251.1 GCA_030453055.1 Nitrosospira sp. | reverse complement strand
CCATGCGGGCACCGTAGTCGGCGTAATCCATGCAGGCTGGCGCGGCATGGCTGCCGGAGTGATCGAACGTACGATATCGGTGATAGGCGGCATAGACGGTATGGACACCCGGATCATGGCGTGGCTCGGTCCGGCGATAGGGCCCAACCATTTTGAGGTCGGTGAAGAAGTGCGCCAGGCGTTTATCAAGCACGACAAAGATGCTGCTCTCGCCTTCCTTCCGCACAACCTTCGCAAAGACGGTAAATGGTTCGCCGATCTTTTTCTGCTGGCGCGACAGCGATTGACGGCAGCCAGCGTCGCCGAAATCTACGGAGGGGGCGAATGTACCTTTAGCGACCCGGCAAGATTTTTTTCTTATCGGCGTGACGGCAACACCGGGCGCATGGCGGGTTTGATCTGGCTGAGTGGCTGAGCCGCCATCGCCGCCTTGTTGCTATTGCCTCGCGTATAATCCCGCATTTTTCACAGATCGCTGCTAATGTCTATCCTCGCCTGGATTATTGTCACCACCTTGTTTGGCGGCACGGTAAGCGTACTGTTTGCCGCCGCGCTGACACTCAATACACGTGTCTCGTGGGTACAAATGCTGATTTCATACGCTATCGGCGCACTGCTGGGCGCCGCGTTTCTCAACGCATTGCCGGAAGCGCTCGAGCTTTCAAAAAATCCGGCGCAAATGACGGGCACGGTGCTGTTTGGCATCCTGCTATTCTTCATTCTGGAAAAATTGGTATTGTGGCGCCACTGCCACGTGGAAGAATGCGAGGTCCACGATCCTCTGCACGGGGCCGCCATTTCTGCGGTTGCGGCCACGAATGATCACGATCAAGGCCGCAGCGGCATGATGATCATGCTGGGCGATACGTTTCATAACTTTGTCGATGGCATCCTCATTGCTGCGGCGTTCATGGCGGATGTGCAATTGGGCATCGTCACTTCCATCGCCATAATCGCCCACGAAATCCCGCAGGAAGCCGGTGATTTCCTGATTCTGCTCAATTCCGGCTATACGCGCCGGCAGGCGCTGCTTTTCAATCTTTTGTCCAGCGTTGCCACGCTGCTCGGCGGCATGTTGACCTACTTCATGTTGCAGGACATGAACTACCTCATTCCGCAGCTTTTGGGATTGGCTGCCGCCAGCATGATCTATGTGGCAATGTCCGACCTGATTCCCGGCCTGCACAAACGTCCTGAAATTGACGCGACCATTCAACAGGTTGCGCTAATCACGCTGGGCATCAGTTCCATCTGGCTGGCTGGCAGCCTGTTCGCTCACCCGACATGAGTTCTTCGAAATTCCCCAAAAATCGTTAAGCGGCTTTTTATTTTATCCATTTCAATATCCCATGCTATCTCCCAAGCACCCATCCCCCAGAGTCGGATTTGTCTCGCTCGGTTGCCCCAAGGCGCTGGTGGATTCCGAGCAAATTCTGACTCAACTGCGCGCCGAAGGCTACGACATTTCCTCCACATACGAGGACGCCGACCTGGTGGTTATCAATACCTGCGGCTTCATCGACAGCGCGGTAGAGGAGTCGCTGGATGCCATCGGCGAGGCGCTGGCCGAAAACGGCAAGGTCATCGTAACGGGCTGCCTCGGCGCAAAAGAAGGCGGTGATGTGGTCAAGCAAGCCCATCCACAGGTACTGGCGGTTACCGGTCCACACGCCTTGCCGGAAGTCATGGCCGCGGTACACAGGCATCTGCCGCAGCCGCACGATCCCTATACCAGCCTGATTCCCCCGCAGGGAATACGACTCACACCCAGGCATTATGCCTATGTCAAGGTTTCCGAGGGCTGCAATCATCGTTGCACTTTCTGCATCATTCCCTCCATGCGCGGCGATCTGGTCAGCCGTCCGGTCAATCAAGTAATGCAGGAAGCGGAAAACCTGATCAACGCCGGCGTCAGGGAATTACTCATCATTTCGCAGGACACCAGCGCCTATGGCGTCGACGTGAAATATCGCATCGGCTTCTGGCGAGGCAGACCGCTCAAAACCCGTATGACCGAGCTGGTGCGCGCCCTGGGTGAGTTCGGCGTGTGGGTGCGGTTGCACTACGTCTATCCCTATCCGCATGTCGATGAGGTGATCCCGCTAATGGCCGAGAAGAAAATTCTGCCTTATCTGGACGTACCGTTTCAGCACGCCAGCCCGCGCATTTTGAAAGCGATGAAGCGCCCTGCGAGTTCTGAAAATAATCTGGCGCGCATCAGACGGTGGCGTGAAGTTTGCCCGGATATCACGCTGCGCAGCACCTTTATCGTCGGTTTTCCCGGCGAGACCGAAGCGGAGTTTGAACAGCTTCTGGAATTCCTGCAGGAAGCACAGCTCGACCGCGTCGGCTGCTTCGCGTACTCGCCGGTGGAGGGTGCGGCGGCAAATGCGCTGTCTGATCACGTTCCGGAAGAAGTGAAAGAAGAACGCCGCGCCCGCTTCATGGCGATGCAGGAAAAAATCAGCGCCGCGCGCCTTGTCCGAAAAATCGGCAAGCGCATGACCGTGCTGGTGGATGAAGTAAAGAAAGACAAGGCTGTAGCCCGTAGCGCCGCCGATGCACCCGAAATCGACGGTGTGGTTTACATCGATAATGCAATGACCCTGAAAACCGGCGAGTTTGTCGATGTCGAAATTACTGAGTCCGACGCGCATGATTTATGGGCGAAAGCGGTGGTTGCGTAAACCCATTAAACCTTACACAGGAGTCTCACTTGAAAAAGACCTTTGCCCTTTCGCTCAGCTTTATCGCCATTACGGCGACGGTATCGGCGCATGAGGTTGATAAGCGCCAGGTTCTATCTTTTACCGAGATACAGAGAAACCATGTGCTTACGGAAATGCGCGCATTTCTAACGGGAACGCAGAATATTCTGGACGCGCTTTTAAGGGAAGATATGGCGGCGGTGGCACGTTACGCCCGTCCGCTTGGCATGGGCATGGCGCACAAGGCTGAAGACGATCTCAAGGCGCAGTTGCCGAAGGAATTCATGCAGCTTGGCATGTCGGTGCACAAGGATTTCGACCAGATCGCGATGGACGCGGAATCCTTGAAAGATTCGAAGCATACGCTACGGCAATTGAGCGAGTCCATGAAAAAGTGCAATGCGTGTCACGCCGGCTATCAGATTCGCGTCACGGAGCAACCCGATGAACCGGGGGCGCATCCCTCGCCTATGCATCATCAGCATTAGCAAAGCGATAGTGGTACCTCGCGGGTATTCGATGCAGCAGGAGGTAAAACGGCTGCCAGTGGAGGCGTGTAAAACAACTCGGCAGGCTTGATCCCGGTTCACGCAAAAAAATAATCAGGATCCGAGCAACATTTTCATTTCTGAAAAATATTACCCTGATCCTGATTTTGCCATTTTATTATTGTTATTGCTCCTGCATTATTATTATTGTTTCCTCTCCCACTTCCGCGTTATGACGACTGCCGCAGCTGGACCAGCCAATCCTGTGCTCAGTATCACCGCTCCCCCTGCCATTAGCTTCTTCATTTTTTTCTCCATGGTCTTGTATGAGCTTCGCACTTACTTGTATCTTAGCAAGTATCATGCCAGTCTTTACAAGCGTATAAAAAACAATTCGTTATAAATTTGCCTCGAATCAACGATTCAAATAGTGTAAGAATTTCCGGCATTGGCCATGAGACCCGGGTTAACCCGGATGTTTCATAAATTGACGAGAAAAGATACGCATGCTTCGATAGCTGAAACGTAACCGGCAAAGAAGGATCGGTCATCTGGTTTTTCTGATCGAGCCGGGCATGGAACGCTTGACCGGAAAACCTTGAATGAGGTCTACTAGCAGCCTGCCGGACGACGGCTCGATTTGCCGTATCGATCTATCATTAATCTTA
>JAKDLC010000250.1 GCA_030453055.1 Nitrosospira sp. | reverse complement strand
ACAAAACAAAATCCTGCGCAATCATCACGCGAATTTATGAAACATCCGGGCTAAAAATCCGCATCCGGGAGGTTGAACGTTACCCGCTACCGCTACGGGTTCGACCTTGATTTTCAGAATGGAGCGGCAGGGCTGCCGGACTAAACTTGTAGCCTACCAGAATGGCCCGTAATATCCTCCCCATGGCCCATATCCTCCCCAACGAAATGGGTAGCCATAATAGCCATATCCGAAATAGGGGTTAAAGCCGCCAAAATGTCCGTAACCCCCATAACCCCCATAACCTCCATAATAGGGATAACTTTGGTAGGCTGGCCATAAATAGAGTGCTTTGGAAGATACCAGCGGCATCCGAATCCTTTTTTTTCCTATGACGCGTTCGACATCGCCTTCAATGGTGCCTGCAACGGTGATCTCCTTGTCTTTTGCGTAAACGGCGGGGTCAAGAAATTCGGAGCTTTGAATCACAAAGCGTCCTCCACTCTCTTTACGCAACTGTGGACGGCCATAAGAGCTCTGAGGATAGGATAAGACCTCCACAAGAGTGAAATTTTCTTCATTCTCTACATCGACGATGACCCCACCCCATCGGACGGACGTTCCCTTGTAACTGCTCAGGTTTTGTCTTGCCTGGACATAAGAAACATCTGAGACGGGTACGTTTCTGACTCTTTCGGGCAACCCGGAGCAAGCGCCCATCAATAGCAAACAGCTCAATAATAAATACCGTTTCATGTCTGACTCCCCATTATGAAATTGCAATACTGGATTGCCCGGGCTGGTTGGCGCCGAAATTTGCAATATTAACCCGGATGTTTCATAAATTGACGCGCACCCTCGCTGGTCTTTTGTTTCGTATGGAAATTTTGCTCAGTCAGGCGTATGAATAACTACGCCACTCTTTCACAAAATCTCCCTACAAAACAAAATCCTGCGCGATCATCACGCGAATTTATGAAACATCCGGGTTAACGAGCAAATCCTCTGAAACAAAAGCGCTGATCATAAGACAATTATCGCAGATGTTGATTCCGGCATTCGGTAAAAGAAGGCAAAGGATCAGTGTAAATCATTTCAGACAGGCTAAGATACTGATAAGCAGGATTCTTGCCGTCGGAACCCATTGTCATTCCGCGCTAAACCAGATATCGCCATACCATGCCGTCGCCGTTGTGCGGGTGTTGTCGGTATCGGTCATGATCGCCACAGCGTCGACGCGGCCGGGCTCCATGCCGAACAGGCGCCGGTAGTCGGCGCGGACGTCGCGCCGCTCATTAACCCATTGGCCGATCCGGCCGGAACCGGATTCTACGTCGAGCATGCGCGCATTACCCGTAAAAGCATTGGACCAATCGCTGCCGACCGGCTGCTTGTTTGACCATACATAATTGATGGCGCGCGTGCGCCAAAACATCAGTCCCCCCGAGAAGACCACGTAAATCCGCGCGGAATAATCGTCACCCGCTCGGGTGCGCTCATCGGCGGCCGCCAGCGTGTTGCCGATCTTCCATGCCCAGTTGATAACGGGCGTCTTGCCGAGGTCGATGCTTACCTCGCGATAAAGCCCGGAAGCAGCGGCACTGCTGTCGGCATGCAGGGCGGTTCGTCCATTCTCGTTCTGCAGGGAGTAGCGGGTCTCGCCGGAGAACGCTTTCGATTGCCAGCCGCTCAAGTCGTTCCGAGAGAAGCGGGCGATGTCAACGCGCTCACCCGCTGCCCATGATGACAGTGGCAAACAAAGCATGGCCCAACACAGCAATTTGCTCATTCGCTTTTCCATGCTTGGGGTATTCTCGAACCTAAGTCCGGTAGTTGGACGCGGTGAAGTGTGCGGTTCACCCCGTAGCGGCCCCCACCCGGAAGGTGAAAGTCAAATAATACGAAACATTGTTATTAATCATAACCCTGATCTGTTAGATGAGCGGTCAACTACCGGATTCAGGTTGAATAGAGACTCGATGAGAAAGGCATCGTCGAAGTGCCGGCGTCCGACGAAAGCGGTGGGATGACGCCCCCACTGGCGCATTGCTCCCGGCGACCGGATGCCCATTGGCCACAGCAGAAAGCGCTCGCTACGCTCCGTTCCGGCTATCAGGCCATAACCGCCGAACATGCTGCGATACCCTTCATCGGTGGGTAGAGAGCGCAGCACATCATACTCTTGCCACGTCATAGGCTGTCCCGGTCCCGGCGATAATCCCGGCGGCGATTCATCGTGGTAGAGCCGCTGGATGAAATGGGTACGGTGAGCGATCCGCAGCACCAGCGGCCGTTGTTCGGGGGCCGGTTGTGGTAACAGCGGCGGTTCAAAATAGGAGGCGGGCAGGTCATCACGCAGCCGAAGCCGATGACTCGGGAAGAATTGATGGTAGCAGCCGCAATTATGGATGGCGTCGTAAAGCCATGGCTCGCCGTCTGGGCCTAAGGTCACCCGCCAGTTGATGCCATCGAGCCGTCCAGCGTAGATGCCGGCACCGGGACGCGCCGGAAACCAGACGATGTAATTGAGCTGTAGCAGCACCTGATCGCCGAAACGGGTATGTGAGACTTTGCGGTATAGTGTCGGGCGTGTCACATCCACCACCGGTCCGTTTCTCCATTGCAGCATCCCGATTCGATCATTTTCGTCTACGACATCAACTTCCCATATGGGCGCAAATGTATCGAAAAGCCGGTCAAGGTCAGTATCCGTTGGCAGCGGGATTCCGAGCGGATCAACAGAGTGGCGCAGAATTTTGCTTACCTGTCGGGTGTCGAGCGGGTTATCAGGCGATGAAGGAGACGAGGAAGAGGCGGGAGCCCTCGGGGCGGAGGGCGGGGGCGCCCAACGAACTAGCCTGCCCGCAACCGGCAGCGCTGCCAACGGTGTGGCAAAGGTATCGCGTGTCTCGTCATGCCACACGGATATTCCGGCGGCCACGATAGGCGCGGTGAGCGGATAGAGGCCGAGTACTTGCCACCAGTCGACATAGTCGTCCGGCACTCGGGCTGCACTGCGCAAGCGAGCGCGACGTTCCGGTTGCCTGGAATCGGCGTCCACCAGCCGCTCGCGACAGCCGTTCAGCTCGTTACGCAGAGTGTCCTTGCTATGGCTCGCCACCGGCGTGGATAAATTGCGCAGTTCCAGCTCGCGCGCCTGGGCGTCGACCTCGGCCAAGTGGCCGACCCATGCTGACCACTGCGCCGATCCGGTTAATTCATTACGGAACGAAGCGAGCAGGCGCGTTGTGCGAAGGTATGGAAAACCCTGAACGGGCGAGGAACCATGGTCACGTATCCCGGCACGATCAATGGCTGCATCGACTTCACGGTAAAGAGCACGGCAGACGGCCTGGGCATCGTCCACCGGCAAGGTCAAAGGTGTCACGGAGGCGCAACCCGACAGTAGCAATGCGAGGCACAATAGTTTAGACTTCTGCGATAAACACGCATATCGCGAGTAGTCCTCCGATTTCTCGGGGCCGCGATGCGGGAATATGCCCAATCGGCGTATGGCTGCCGGTTCAACGGGGTTTCGATTAAGGTAACCCATTTCCTTCGCTTCCATGTGGTTGAACCTGTCGCCGGCCACCAATAAACGTAACGTCAGGATTTATGGATGCCTTTATTTTGCGGCAGCGGTAATTGCAAGGTATAAAAAGCATTAACTATTTCTATTCTATTCAGAAAAACAATAAAAACGACCGCCATTTTTGTCCGCACCTCGAGCATTGTCTACAGCTTAGGCCTGCTTCGCCCTGACTTCAATCTCTTACAGGCTGCCAGCAGTGGCATTGACGACGCTTCCCCTGGAGTCCGGGCGAATACAAGTTACGCGGAATTGAGGTACAAATAAAAAGCGGACTTTAATATATTCTTGAATTATAAG
>JAKDLC010000249.1 GCA_030453055.1 Nitrosospira sp. | reverse complement strand
TGCAAAACAAAATCCTGCGCGATCATCACGCGAATTTATGAAACATCCGGGTTAATAGAGTTCTACCATCGCTCTCGTATAACCTTTACAAATAAAAATGAACATTGTTCTCCCGGCGGTTGTACCGAGAGCCGGCGTGCAGTGCTGGACTGCCTGCCCTCCATACTTCTTGTCCCGAACTTCCAACGCCGCTTTTATTTTTCTGTCGATATCGCCTTGACTGGTAAGCGAATCATTTTTGCCCAAGCCTATGCGATATTTCTCCAACCTTGACGGATTTTTGGCAATTTCGGAAATCCGGCTGATCAGCCTTCCACTTTCGCCGATAAGGACTTCCGACGAGTGGATATACGTTCCCGAGGCGACGCGCACATACTTGTCGTTAATGATGATTTCTATATCATAGTCCGTAGTGTCTTCACCTTTTAAAACGAAGCCACCCGCCTCTTTCGAAGGTTCACAACGCGTTGCGCTCCAGGAAGCCCGTTTAGCCGTCAACCTCGTTCCCGCTCCTTCGCTGATAACGTAATCGGAATGAAGCCGGTAGTTACCTTTCAATGCCTCGCATGTTCTTTTGCTGATCATTGTATTAAGCGCCGGGGGTATGTCAGGAATCGGAATTATTGCGGAGATTGGCGTTGCTCTTGGAGTTTGCGGCGATACGGCGATCGCACCGATAAGTATGAGATAAAATTCCAGGCACAAAGGTAATATCGCCATGACTGCCGAAACAATCAGAAGCGTCATGACCGAATGGGTCTGAACTTCGAGACCGCCCAACCTGATCGTCTGCGGACGATCGTCTGTTCCACCGGTAAACTTTCCGAGAAAAATGAACAGTATTGAAAAAAGAGATAACAAGATCCCAAGTACGATTACGCTGTAAAGGATATAAACATTCATCTTGAGTTTCTTAGCCCGGATGTTTCATGAATTCGCGTGATGATTGCGCAGGATTTTGTTTTGCAGGGGGATTTTGTGAAAGAGTGGCGTAGTTATTCATACGCCCGACTGAGCAAAATTCCCATACGAAACAAAAGACCAGCAAGGGCGCGCGTCAATTCATGAAACATCCGGGTTAGCATATCAGGGCAAAAACTTGCGCCCCTAACAACGATTGGATGAATCATTTACATCGCGTACGCAACGGCGGCATCCTCTTTATCCACTCTTATCAATCGATCCCGAAAGCACCGCGCTTTTCGTCGAGCCGCCAAGAGTCGGCGACGCTATCGCGGCATACGCCGAATACCAGCGACGGCGGAAGTGAAGGGACCGTGAAGCGCAGGTCGAAAAACGATACGCAAACACCATCGCCGGCAGACTCGATTTGATGCAGAGCGGGGAGCATCGTAAACTCGCGATAACGGGCAAATACCTCCTGCCCCCATGCTTCACGGGCAAGCGCATTTGCGGATTCCGTTTCGCCAAATCGTCCATGGTGGATCCAGTTTGCTGTGGAAACGGGCTGATAGCCCGAGGCGATCCTTCCCCACATTCCCAGTATCCCCGACACCCCACCTTTGGAATCGGGCGGCCCCGGCTGCCGGGTGCGCCACAGGTTGACCAATGCTTCGTAATAGTCGTTTCCATGGCTAATGATAATCTTCCAGTTGAAAGGCGACAGCGGTTGAGGGAAGGCGTGAACTTTGACGTTTTTTCCTTTCAGCCCATGCGTCTCGACGTAGGTTTCTCCCACCTCGATGGCGCGGGAATGGAGAATCCCCTGAAACCCTACGTAGCATCCCAGAACCGTAAGGGCAATGACGGCGGGATACCGTCTTTGACGTTTGAACATGACATCCGCCAGGCCAATCACGATAATCGCGGTGAAATACGGGTCGATTATAAACGTAAAAGGAATGGCGAAACGATGATGGGAAAACGGCGCCAGCACCATCGTGCCGTAAGCGGTGAAAATATCGCCCGCAATGTGAATGGAAATACCCAGGGCGGCGGTACCGTAAATTGCCCGCCAGGAGTAACGGCGACGCGAGAGCAGGGAAAACAGCCAGGCTAGCAGCAGTGCCCATGCGGGGAGAAGGATAATCGAGTGGGTGACGCCCCGGTGCAGGTCGATATACGTAAGCGCACCAAACAGGCGCAATAGAATATCGCTATCGGGAAACGCAGCCGCCACAAACCCGACCGTCATACGTGCGCGCGGCGTCAATTCACCGGGGCTCCGCCTTGCGGGAGCGGTCGCGCGCGCCAGTAGAGCACCGCTTAACGCATGGGTGAGGGTATCCATGCCGCTGGCGAAATTAGGGAGGAAATGTAGCGGATTTCAGACTCAAGCGGTCTGCGACGCTTTTTCGCTATCCGCGCCGCTGCTTGCGCTGCCGCTTGCGCCGCTGCTTGCGCGTCTGGCGGCGCCGCGCCGGGTGAATACCACGCGATCCAGGTTTTCAGCCACGGAGAGACATCCTTCAAGAAATCGGCTGGTTCTGGTCGAACCGGCCGAATTATCCTTCATCCAGTAAAAAAACGTCGCCAGGTAAATCGTCGTAAGCCCACTTTCTTCAAGCGCGCGCCGGACGTAGGTCGCATCACGGCCAGCAGCTTCACGCATCCATTGCACGGTGCGACTGACACGCATCAGTCCGGGTACCTGGATATGGATATGCCCCGGCTCCAGTTTGCCGTAGATCATCTGCCTGGTTGTCTTGCGGTAAGGATAAAATGCGCCGAGCCATATCATGATCAAGCGGTGCAAACGCTGACGCGGCGTCAGATAGGAAAAATCGGAGGCTTGCCCCGCTTTGAGCATCGCGCTATCGGCTCGCTCAAACCAGGCATCGACGATATCCTCTTTTTCACGGAAGTGTGCACGCACCTCGTCCAGGGTGATTCCCAGCGCAACCGCCACATCGTGCAGGCGCACGGCTTCCCACGATTTCTGCTCCCCGAGTTCAACCGCAGTGTCAACAATCTGATCCTTTGTCGCCATTATTGCCTCCGCTGAGTGATTGGACTTGGGTTAATCCGGAAGGAGGAAAAGATTCAGCTCAGTCGTAGCACAAAGTGTAAAGTACATCGATGACGTTATCAATACCCGCACCAATCCGATATTATGACAAATGTGTAGATGGATCGTTAATCTCAACCACTGTACCGGCATTCACCAGGCCGAACAATTCAAGCAGATCGCCGTTACGCATGCGGATACAACCGATGGAACCGGGCTTGCCCATTTCCACGCTATCCGGGCTGCCATGGATATAGATATAACGGCGCATCGTATCCACCGCACCCAGGCGATTGAAGCCGCGTTCACAACCGGAAAGCCACAGAATGCGCGTCAGAATCCAGTCGCGCCCCGGATAGCGGGCGCCCAGCTCGGGCGTGTAGATTTCTCCGGTAGGCCGGCGTCTGACGAATACCGTATTGACCGGCTGATCCGCGCCGATTTTTGTGCGGATGATGTGCTTCCCCAACGGCGTACAGAAACTCCCGTTCACCTGACCTACCCCGTTTTTGGCCGAGGAAACGCGGTATCGTCTGATTGCATTCTCGTTATCATCATATAACTCCAGCTCCTGAGCGGGAATGCTAATTACGATTCTCATCAGCGCCCTGCTTCGCCGCCATTCGCCGCCACTTTGCGGCGTTCCGCAAAAAACTGTTTCAATCTGCCGCCCCCCTCCTCCGCCAGCACGTTACCGGTTACCTGCACATGATGATTGAGCCGCATCTCCTTCGGCAGATCGATCACGCTCCCGCATGCGCCGGTTTTTGGGTCCGGCGCCCCATAAACCAGCCGTGCGATACGCGCGTGAAAAATCGCCCCTACGCACATGGCGCAAGGCTCCAGCGTTACATAGAGCGCACAGTCCGCCAATCGGTAATTACCCAGGTAATATGCCGCGTCCCGCAATGCCATT